>DALYEE010000030.1:0-12425 GCA_031972655.1 Candidatus Magasanikiibacteriota bacterium | reverse complement strand
TGATGATGAAAACAGGCAGTACGTAGAAGGAAAAAAAGATTGGGCAATTTCTCAGTCAAAAGTTGGAAAAATTCACGGATTTACTGCTTCAATAGATAATGATGTGGTAACAGATAAAGATGGTGTACAATCAGTGAAGCATCGTATTAAAAGTAAGGCAGCTAGAAATAATGTGGCTAAAATATTTGCTAGTTTGACTTCAAATAATTTAGGAAACGTTGATCAAAATAATATCGATACGCTCGCTTTAGCGGTAAAAAATGCTGAAAACGCTGATGAAATCAATCAAATAATTGAAGCAATTAAAAATGTGGGTGCTGGGCAAAAAGGTCAAAAAGGAGCCATGATTAATGCTTTGGGTAAACGTATTGCAAAGAGTTCGGCAATGAGTAATGCTACATCTCAAAATTTAAGAGCGCTCTTGGAAGCAACGAAATTTGATGAAAAAGGAGAGGAGCAAAATTCAGAAGAGCAGGATGAATTTGAGGGTGCAGAGGCCGCAACAACACCTACTCCAAAGCCACCAAAAGCACCACGTGACACCACATCTCGACCTAAACGAGGATAAAAAATATGCTTTCTTCAAATTTTTTCGAACAACTTAGAAAAAATCAACCAGTAACCCTTACAGAACTTGATCAAAAAAATCTGGAAGTGCGGTCTTTGAATCCAGATGAACAGGTGCAGCTTTGGATAGAGCTAGAGATTTTTTTTAGCAAAGCGCCTGCTGAAATGGAGAAAAAATATTGGTGGAGTTATTTCCGTTGGTACGTAGAATTATCATGGTCTGCGCTTAGTGTCCGCGAACCTATATACATTAGCGATACGCTTTTTGCCAGGTTAGTTCCCTTAGCGATTTTGCTCGAGATTGATGTGTGGAAAGAGTTTATCCGCTATTTAGATTTTCACTACTTTGCTCCGGGAGAAATGGTAGTATTTTATGAAAATGTAAAAAAGAATTTTCTAAAATCCACTGCCTATGTAGGCACCTGGCAAGGAAAAGATTTGAGTGTGGCCGATTTGGTACGGGAAATTACCATTGTTAATCAAGAAAAAAAGGAAAGCAGTTTACGCTTTGCGGAAGTTTTGGCCAAAGTACATGAAATGTATTTTCCTGAGAATCCCGAAGCAGATGAGTATTTAGAGCGTTATGTTACCATTTCCGCCCAAGAAGCGGCGGTACGTTTTGTGGATCTGGTTAATTTTTTCTTAGGAGTAGATGGCAGTTTGATAGAAGCTACGGTAGAAGGTTTGATTCACGGTGAAAAACTTGAACAAATAATGGCCGCCAATGCCGAGGAAGAAAAAAATTTACGACCTGAGGTTCCAGTAAGACCGGTAGTAAATAAACAGATAGAAAATAAAGTACGAGTTGAAAATAAAGTGCCAGAAAAGAAACAGGGGCGACCTTCAAATGGCGAGATCAAGAAAATGGTTGAACAAATGTTTCCACCAAACAAAGCGAAACAAGGTGGGGATTATGACAAAATTGTCGCGATGCTCAACACTCTTTCCGATCACTATCAAGATCAAAGTATCCAGGACTTATATTTTTATAATGAAAAAGAAGGTAGTTTTCAATGGAATGAAAAATTACTCAATGACCGTACTTAGTGATTATGGCCGATATTAAAAAAAAACCAGTTATTACCGTGAAAAAGAAAGACGGCTCATATGTGCATGTGCCGCTTGATCAGTTTAAACCAGAAATTAAGACGCGTGTTTCTTCTGGTGATTTCTCATCTCCACTACAAGAATCATTACCTGGTGATCAATCAAATATCAATCCGCTAACTAGTGAAAATCGTGTTTCACAAGTGAATGCTATTTTGAAACAAATTTCGTTTCCTGTTCCGCAGCAATTTGAAAATCGTTTGCGGAGCGTTATACAGCTGTATTTAAAAGACATCAAAGGTAAAACTGAAACTGAGGAAGTTTTGATGCGCAAGGTTGAAGAAGGTGGTTTAGGTATTTCAGAGCAGCAAGCAGCAGAAGTGGTAAGACATTGTGATGAAACCATGTTGCCGCAGGTTTACCAGGAACCTGGGCTTCCTGCTATCACCCCTAAATCTACTTTTGTAAAAAATCAACCCAGCATAAAAAGTTCGACTCCTACAAATATGAACACAAAGATTTCACTTGATCTTCCTGCGAAAAAAGCAGTAGATGACCTGTTGAATCAGCAGCACGAAGAAACACCTTTCAAATTTACTCCCAAACCGGTTAACAGGCCAGTAATGCGAGACATTATTTCAAAATCAGTAGAAACTGGTCCGGTGGAGGAGCTTGGTGAAATGAGTTTATTAGATTTTAGACGTTTGTCACATCAGCCCGCTGAGGCGGCGGCTCGTTTAGGTCAGAAGATATCGAATTTAAAAGATGAATCAATTTTGTTTTACCTCACTGGTCTAGAAGCTTGGCGCAAAAGCCCTCTTTATACAGATTACATTAATTCCTTGGTTGCGGCAGTGGCACAAAAAAAACAATTAGCCATTATTTTAAGTGATAAACAAAAAATCCAACTTTCCGAAGTAGAAGCGCTAGTTACTATGGAAAAAACAATCGTTCAATAATTTTTTGCATGAAACAGTTTGTTGTCCCACAATTTATTGATGTTGAAGATAAAATTTTCGGTCCGGTTACCACTCGGCAGTTTATTATTTTACTTATCGGTGGTTTTATTTTATTTATTGCTTATAAACTTGCAGACACCGCATTATTTATTCTCATTTTAGCGATTGTTGGTGGGTTTAGCTTGCTTTTAGCATTCATGAAAATAAACGGTCAGGCTTTTCACTACTTTTTGCTCAACATTGTGCAAACAGCACGGCGACCGAGCCTGAGAATTTGGTATAAACATTCTACTACCGAAGAATTGGAAGAATTGCGCAAACCAATCAAGGTAGAAGAAATGGAGAAGAAAGAAACTTCTAAACCAACCTATAATCATATTCGAGATCTATCTCTTTTGGTTAACACGGGGGGATATTACCAACCAGATAGTGATAGTGGTTTTTAAGTGTTTGATTAAAGATAATTATGAAAAATAAGAAAGCGGATAAAAAAAATAAATCTCATCCCACAACCCAGCACAACTTGCTGATTGCGGAAATTAAAAACGATACCGTAGTGATGAAAGACGGAACACTCCGCGCTGTTTTGTTGGTTTCGAGTATTAACTTTGCTTTGAAAAATGAAGATGAACAAAATGCCATTATTTCGGCATATGTTTCTTTTTTAAACGGTCTAAACCATCCGCTGCAAATCGTTATCCAGTCTCGAAAATTATATATTAAACCCTACATCGATAAATTAATTAAACAAGAACATGCTCAAACCAACGAGTTGCTCCGAACGCAAATTGCGGATTATCGATCGTTTGTGACCGAGCTTGTTAGCTTGGGAGAGATCATGAGTAAGCAATTTTTTATCGTTGTCCCATATGATCCGGTTTCCAACAAACAAAAAAGTTTTTGGACCAGAATTTCGGAAGTGGCAAATCCAGCTCGTGGGGTGAAGCTAAAAGGTGATCGTTTTACCAAACGAAAATATGATTTGGATATGCGGGTGCGTGAAATCGAAGGCGGTCTACAAAGTATGGGTTTAACTATCGCGCGATTAGACACGCAAGCCCTCATCGAGTTGTACTACTCTACTTACAATCAAGATATTGCTCTTGTGGAACACCTCCCTTCATTAAAAGATCTTCAGGTTGAAGAATCGTAGTTTTAAGATTTTTGTATGGCTTTTAAACCAACATTTTCCTCGGATGAAAAATTGAGTAATAAAAATTCTTTCTCAGAAACTGAAAGAAAATTAGCGCGTAGTTCCGAAGAAGAATTGATTACTCTGGAGGAAGAAAAAATTTATCGCGAAGGTGTGGTTACAATCCGCGACTTAATTGCGCCGGCTGCTTTTAATGTTCAGTCTAATTTTATTCAGCTTGGAACCATTTTTTGTCGAACTATTTTTATTTCTTCTTATCCTCGCTATATTTCTGTTGGTTGGAGTTCGCCGATTATCAATATGTCGGTGACCATGGATATTGCGATGTTTTTTTATCCGGTAAAATCAGCTATCATTTTGAAACAGTTAAAAAATAAAGTAGGTGCGCTCGAAGCACAGCTTACTGCTGATCACGATAAGGGAGCACCTCGGGATCCGCTCCGCGAAACGGCCTTAAAAGATGTAGAGCAGTTGCGCGATGATTTGACTCAAGGTACAGAACATTTTTTCCAGTTTGCTTTTTATGTAACTGTTTATACTGAATCAAAAGAGCGCTTGGATCAAGTTTCTGAAGATATAGAAAGTATTTTTGGCTCTAAGCTTATCAATACCCGCAAGGTATTATTTCAAGCAGAGCAAGGATTCAATTCAACACTACCATTGGCCAATGATGAGCTCACCATTTCCTTCAACATGAATTCTTCGCCGATTGCGGCTTCTTTTCCGTTTATTTCCGCAGAGCTAACTTCGGACGATGGGATTTTGTATGGCATCAATCGCCATAATAATAGTTTGATTTTGTTTGATCGTTTTTCTTTGCAAAATGCTAACATGGTAGTATTCGCTACAGCTGGTGCGGGTAAAAGTTATACTATCAAACTTGAAATTCTGCGTAGTCTTATGATGGGAGTTGACGTAATTGTTATTGACCCTGAAATGGAATATAAACATTTGTCTGATGCCGCGGGTGGAACATATATCAACATTTCGCTTTCTGCGGAAAGTAAGATCAACCCGTTTGATTTGCCACGCCCGGTAGGTCAAGAAGTGGCGGTGGAAGATGTGATTCGTGGAGCTGTTATAACTGCTAAGGGACTTTTGCGCATCATGTTGAACGGCCTTACGACCGAGCAGGATGCAATTATCGACCGCGCATTGATTGAAACGTATGCTAAAAAAGATATTACTGCTGACGCTGATTTGGCAACTGTAGAGCCACCCATCATGCAAGATTTGCAGGAAGTTTTGGAAGGTATGGAAGGCTCTGATGAATTGGTTCTTAAGTTAAAGAAGTTTACCGAAGGAACTTTTGCTGGTTTGTTCAATTCGCCAACCAATGTTGATATGCACAACCAGTTGGTGGTTTTTAGTGTACGTGATTTGGAAGATGAGCTTCGCCCGATGGCGATTTATGCGATTATCAACTATATTTGGAATGTTGTGCGCTCCGAAAGTAAAAAGCGTATTTTGGTGATTGATGAAGCTTGGTGGCTGATGCAGCATGAAGATAGTGCACGCTTTATTTATGCGTTGGTCAAAAGATGCCGCAAGTACTATCTCGGCGTAACGACTATTACTCAAGATGTAAACGACTTTTTGAAATCACAATATGGACAAGCGATTGTAACTAACTCAGCTTTGCAGCTTTTGATGCGCCAGTCTCCGGCAGCGATCGATTTGATTCAGAAAGTCTTTTTGTTGACTGATAGCGAGAAGTATCTGTTGCTGGAGAGTGGTATTGGTGAAGGAATATTTTTTGCAGGTCTGAAACACGCAGCTATTCGTGTGGTTGCTTCCTATACCGAAGATCAAATTGTGACTACTAATCCGCAACAGCTTTTGGAAATTGAAAAAGCTAAAAAAGAATTTCAAAAGGAAGTTGGGGAATAAAACTTATCATCATTAATCTAATTATTTATGCCTCTACGAACTCGCGTTTTACTTATTGGTGGTATCGTATTTATTTTTTTGGCGCTTTTAACTTTTCTCATTGTTCGCAATATTCAAAAAAATGGCCAAAAACAAAATACTCCGACCACAACGGTTTCACAACTTAACAGCACCTCAAGTTATAAAGTTATTGATGCAAATAATTTTAATGATGCGAATTTGGGAAAAACTACCACTACGCAATTACCAGTGAAAAAATTCACTGCTGCTGAAGCGACCCAAAATACGGTAAAACAATTTGCCAAGATTTTTATTGAGCGATATGGAAGCTACTCTACCGATAACAATGGACAGAATGTCTTGGAGGTCAAAGAAATGGTAACCACCGATTTGTGGGGCAAAATTAAACCTAAGACACTTGGTAAAACAAATAATGGCTTTTTGGGAATGTCTACCGAAGTGATTTCTGCGGAAATGGCTAAGTGGTCTGATGCGGAAGCGATGGTAAAATTAAAAACGGTTCGATCTCAAGAAAAAAATAAAGTTACTTCAACTCTACAACAGGGAGCTACCGTTACCTTGATAAAACAGGGAAATGCTTGGCTCGTGAATAGCTTCGTTTGGGAATAATGATCAGAATTTGTATTATCAAAATTAAAAAATATTTTGAACTTCTCCAAAGTATTAATTTTGTTTAGAAAAATAATCAACGAGATTAAGGATATTTTGTTTCCTAAAAATTGTGTTGGTTGCTCTGAGGAGGGGAGTTGGTTGTGTGACAAGTGTTATCAGAAGCTATTTTTTAATAGCCCGCAAGCTTGTTTGTTCTGTTCTAAATTTTTAACTTTCAGTTCAATGTGCAAAGATTGTGTTAAAAAATCAGCCTTAGACGGGCTGGTTGTTTTGTATGAGTATGAAGAGAAAAATGTAATTGCCCGGCTGATTAAACTGTTTAAATATTCGGGAGTAGAAGAAATTGTGGAAGTATGGGAAAAGATTTTTGCGGACTATTTTTGGGAGCAAAAAAGAATGGACTTTGTGCCAGATATGCTTGTGCCCGTGCCACTACATAGCAGGCGTAAGCGCGAGCGCGGGTATAACCAGGCTGAACTGATTGCCAAGGTTGTCGCCTCACATTTTCCCGATGCTGTTCTGGATGCCCAAAGCTTGGTTCGTAAAAAATATACCGAGCAGCAGGCGAAATTAAGGCGTGAGAAAAGGATTTTAAACATGCACGACGTTTTTATCTGGAAAGCAAAAGAGAGTTGCCCGTCACAAGTTTTGCTAATTGACGATGTTTTTACTACGGGTAGCACTATGCAAGAATGTGCTAAAACGCTGAAACAAGCTGGTGCCAATGAAGTGTGGGGTCTGGTTTTGGGAAGAGGATAAAATCGCAGTTGGCGATTGACTTATTCTCTATTTTTGATAAGATTTTATCACTTTTTAATAAGTATTGGAGAGGTGGCTGAGTGGTCTAAAGCAGCAGTTTACTAAACTGCCGTCTGCGTAAGTGGACCGTGGGTTCGAATCCCACCCTCTCCGCCTTCGCGCGCCGAAGCTCCGTCGCAGGAGCGTAGGCGAGTGGTACGTTTTACCACTGAAGTAGTTCGGTTAGATTACAAGGGCCGAGCTACGGCGGACAATGTCCGCGGTGTTTGTATGGGCAAAATCGCCCATACGGAATTAATTTTGGGTTTAAATTTAAAATTAAGGGGGGTATGTACTATGTTTATATATTAGTATGTAATGATGGTAAGCCTTACACTGGATGTACTTCAAATTTAAAAGAGCGTATGCAAAGACACCGAAATGGCCAAGTGCCAGCAACGATAAAACGCCTCCCAGTGAAATTGATTTCCTATTTTGCTTTTCTTGCCAGACACACCGCATTTAACTTTGAAAAATATTTAAAATCTGGTTCTGGGCGAGCGTTTGTGAAAAAGCATTTAGTTTAATTTTTATATAGATTGCGGTAGGTTTGTTAAAAATAATTTTATGCTTGAAATAGCGGTACTCTGGTTGGTGAATAAAGAAAAAGAACTTTTGTTAGAACAAAGGTCTTTAACCAAAATCTTTCACCCAGGTGAGTGGGGTCCGACTGTGACAGGTACTGCTGAGATAGGTGAAACACCAGATCAAACCCTCGCTCGTGAAGTAGAAGAGGAGATTGGTTTAAAACCAAGTGACTATAATCCTCAATTTTTACTCACAAAAGATTTTAATCATGCTGATGGCAAAGTTCGTAGATTTAGTATTTACTTTGCATTAGTTGAAAAAGAAATTGTTAACAAGTTTAAAATTGACGCCAAAGAAATTAAAGATGTGAGATGGTTATCGATGCAAAAAGTGAGAGAACTGCTTGCTGCACCATCGAATGAATTTGTAATCGTTCCCTCGGCTAAAGAAGTTTGGCCAGAAACTTTTGAGTTGCTAGAAAATAAATTATCTAAAAATTAATTATTAAGATAAAATAATATGGCAAAATATGTAGACGGGTTTGTGCTCGTAGTTCCAAAAGACAAAGTACAAGAATATACAAAAATGGCTAATGAAGGCCGCGATGCATGGATGAAGCACGGTGCGCTTGAATATTATGAATGCAAAGGCGATGATCTTGAAGCCAAAGAAGCGGGGGGCATGAAACCGCTTGCATTTACCGAACTGGCAAAAGCAAACGCTGACGAGACGGTCTGGTTTTCTTTTATTGTGTTTGAATCCAAACAACACCGTGATGAAGTAAATGCGAAGGTGATGGAGGAAATGAATGAGCAACACAAAGACGAAAAGGATTTTACTATGCCTTTTGATATGAAGCGTATGGCCTACGGGGGTTTTGGGGTGGAGGTAGAAGGATAGGAACTTCAGAAAGCAATCTTCGCTTGGTTATAGCGGTTGCAAAAAAGCATGCAGGAATCCTGTTGAAAAAAGTGATTTAATAAGCATGGCCTTCATAAAAGACTTTTGGAAAAGTTTGCTGACTCATGAAAAACACCAGCTCAGTTTTGGTGGAATCAGCATAACTGTTGAAGATGGTGTTTTTACTCCCAACCCCACCATAACCTATTCGTCTTCAATAATCATAGAAAATCTTCCAAATGTTTCTGGTTTGCGTGTTGCCGATGTTGGGACTGGTGCGGGGGTGTTGGCGGTTATCGCCGCCTTGCGGGGCGCAAAGGAAGTAGTTGCTACGGATGTTTCTGTAAAAGCCGTGGATAATACATTATTTAATATAAAAAAAATCAAGTTTTAGATAAGGTAAGAGTGGTTAGAACAAACTTGTTGGACGGTGTCTTAGGAACATTTGATATTATTTTTGCAAATTTACCCATTTTGGATGAGGTGTGGGGTAAAGAAGAAAAAACCAATTCATCATTGATACAAATTTTTTTAGAGCATTCCAAATCGGTGTTGAGTACAGAAGGGGTAATTTATTTACCTTGGGCATCGTTTGCAGATCGTGCTGGTTTGGAGAACATTGTTTCTAAAAGTGGTTACGATTTCGAATGCGAGGAGGTTGTGAAGTTGGGTTTTACGTGGTACCTGTATGTTTTAAAGCTTAGATAAAATCCGAAATTTTGACTAGTTTGGACTATACTTGACCAATCTTTTAACTAAAGATAGATTAAGTCCACTACCTGTCGGTGGTTCGTTTTGTATAAACAATGGTTAGTAAATTTTAAATAATTTATGCTCAAAATATACCTTGCTCGTCATGGACAAGATGAGGACAACGCCAACGGTCTGTTGAATGGGCATAGAAATATGCCTTTAACGGAAGTTGGGCTGGCGCAAGCGCGAGAGGCGGCTTTGAAAATTCAACAAGCTGGCCTAGGTTTTGATACTATTTATAGTTCGCCTCTAGACAGGGCGTTTAATACTGCCCAAATAATTGCCGAAAGCGTGGGGGTAGAGCCGGTGGTGAAGCTGGATGATTTGATTGAGCGGGAATATGGGGTAATGGCCGGTGCGAAGATTGTGGACATTGAAAAGCTCTGTACGCCGAATATTTTGAAAACCAGTATCATTACCTATTTTTTGACTGCTCCAGGAGCCGAAACATTTCCGGAGGTGTTACAAAGAGCAGAAAGATTGTTGGCCTTTTTGAAGAATAATCATACAGACGGCTCGATTCTTTTGGTAGCCCATGGGGATATTGGCAAAATGATTTATACAGCGTATTATGAGCTAGATTGGGTAGAGGTTTTGAAGCAGTTCCATTTTGGCAATTCGGAGTTGCTGGTCCTTTCGCCCGAAAGCAAACCAGAAGAAACGCATGTGTTTACCATAGAACAATTTAATCATATTTTATGAGTCAATCTGCACCTGAAGCAGCAATGCAGATAAAAGAGCACTATATTTTAGAAAAAAAATTAGCTAACCAATTACGAGAAGCTAACAAAGAAGAAAGGAAGAAACTATATAATACAGTTTATGACGAGTTATATAGTAAAGTTTCTTATCTACTTCCTCAGCAAAGAGAATATTCTGCACGTCAGCTACCCCGTACACTACGAATGCTTCAAAGGTTTCTTAAACCTAGTATTACTTTTTTGGAAATTGGACCAGGGAACTGTTTAGTGTCGTTTGCAGTAGCTAAGCGAGTAAATTTTGTCTATGCAGTTGACGTTTCGGAGGAAGTAACTCATAGTGCTCATCAGCCCAAAAATTTTAAATTGGTGATTTCCGATGGGTCAAATATTCCCGTTCCTAATGGTACGATAGATTTTGCCTACTCCGACCAGCTTATGGAGCACCTTCATCCGGAAGATGCGTTAGTGCAATTGCAGAATATTTATCAGGCGCTCAAACCGGGAGGGATGTATTTGTGCATTACTCCGAGTAAGCTTTCTGGACCACATGATATATCTAAAAATTTTGATCAAACAGCCACCGGATTGCATTTAAAAGAATATACGGTTGGGGAATTAATAGCTTCTTTTAAAAAAGTAGGATTTAAAAAGTTCAAATTATTGTTAGGAACAAAAGGTTATTTTTACCCCACCCCTTGTTTTCCCGTTCTGGCGTTGGAGTGGTGTTTGAATAAGCTCCCACCAAAGATTAACAAAAAAATTTCACGTTTTTTACCTATCAGGTTATTGCTGGGAATTAAATTAATTGCTATAAAGTAAATGATTATTGGAGAGGTGTCAGAGTGGTCTATCGTCCAGCTTTGCTAAAGCTGCAGGGAGTCAAATCCCTCGGGAGTTCGAATCTCCCCCTCTCCGCCATCGCTCGCCGAAGCTCCAAAGAGCGTAGGCGAGCAGTATGTTTTACCACCAAAGTAGTTCGGCTAGATTACAAGGGCCGAGCTACGGCGGACAAAGTCCGCAGTGTTGCGTTATTTTTAATCTAACTAAATTTTATGGCAATAATCAATCCTTACATTAACTTCAATGGAAATGCTGAAGAAGCGTTCAATTTTTATAAATCTGTTTTTGGTGGAGAGTTTGGGCAGGTTACTCGTTTCAAAGACATGGCTAGTGCTGAATTTCCTGTATCAGAAAAAGAGGCAAATAAAATAATGCATATCACTCTGCCTATTGGTAATAATGTTTTGATGGCCAACGACGTTCCAGAAAGCATGGGACGCGTAAATGAAAATGAAAATAGATCAAAAATTGCAATTGTTGCAGCAAGCAAAGAAGAAGCTGACAAGCTGTTCAACGGACTTTCCGCGGGCGGTACAGTTGAAATGCCTATTTCCGATAGTCCTTGGGGTTCTTATTTTGCAATGTTTAGAGATAAATATGGTATTGAATGGACGGTTGATTTTGATCCAAAGGATAATAAATAAGGTATTTTGAATAAACATAAACAATGTCGGTATTCTTGGGGGTGGAACAGCGGTATCAATGTAATTCTAAAAAATATGGACTTCAAAATCTTCGCAGCCACAAAAGCGTTTATCATGCACCAAGGAAAAGTTTTGCTTCTCCGAGAAGCGGGAAAATATGAAGATGGAACAAATGTGGGAAGATACGACGTGCCAGGTGGCAGAGTTGAGCCAGGCCAGAGATTTGATGAGAGTTTGCTCCGTGAAATTAAAGAAGAAACTGGGCTGGAGGTGGAAGTTGGTCGTCCGTTTTTTGTAAACGAGTGGCGACCGGTAGTAAGAGGTGAACAGTGGCAGATTATTGGAACTTTTTTTGAGTGCTTTGCTCAGGATGAAAAAGTTGTATTGAGCAAAGATCACGATGAATATGTTTGGATTGATCCAAAAGATTTTAAACAATTCAACATTATTGAAAATTTAGTTCCGATGTTTTTAAGCTACTTGGATTTAAAAAATAATTAAAATTCCAGCTATGCAATACCTAAAGCTTGAATCCAATAATATCCCCGAACTTAGAAATCTAATGAAACTATTTTCTTTAGCATTTTATGACACAAAAAATTACGAGGATAATCCACCTACTGATGAATATATCGAAAGTATTTTAAAAAATCCTTGCAACAGTGTGATTGTGGCAATGAATGAACAGTCTGAGGTGGTTGGCGGTTTGGTGGCGTATGAATTGCAGAAGTTTGAACAACAGCGCAGCGAAGTATATTTGTACGACTTAGCTGTGGCAGAAGATTATCGCAGACAGGGGATAGCTACCAATTTGATTAAAGAGTTGCAAGAGTGGGCCAAACAGCGCGGCGCATATGTGATATTTGTTCAGGCAGACAATGTGGACGCTCCAGCTGTTGCTTTATACACCAAGTTAGCCAGCAGTGTGGAAAAAGATATTACTCATTTTGATATTCCTATTTAGTTTAACTAATTTAATTTAAACTCTAAGTGGCTCAAAAAAAGGTTTTTT
>DALYEE010000029.1:0-12694 GCA_031972655.1 Candidatus Magasanikiibacteriota bacterium | reverse complement strand
GTTCAAAACATCTATGGTGTACGCGTTGGATCCATATCCACCCGTTGCTTCGCCTTCCGAATTGCCATGTCCGCGATAGTCTGGGCGAAAAACGATATAGCCGTTTCTAGAGAACGCATCGGTATAGGCAATATAACGCTCGGTTGTTTTGTATTGGTCTGGTGGGATGTAGCCGTGGTTAAAAACAATCACCGGCCAGCCAGTAGCTGGTTTTTTTTGTAATTTTGTATTCTTGGGAATTGTTAATAAAGCGTATATCTTTAATCCTTCAGATTGATATGAAGTAAGATATCGTTCGTAATTTGAGCCGTCTTTAAGTTTTTCCTCGATTTTAATTTCGCTCCCCGGATAAGTTCCTTCACGTAAATTTTGGATAGATAAAGGATGAAGCTGTTTAACAATTTCGTCTATAGCAGTATTTGCTAAGAAGTTTGTTTTAATTGCTGCAGTTTTAAATAACGAAGAGGCAGAGATTTTATAAAATAAACCACCGATAATAATTATTATAAAACCGAAAATGAGGACAGGTTTTAGTTTGTTCATACTTCAACTTAAGTATAAAAGGTCTATTATTAATACAATGGATGTATGATAATTATTTCAAGGTATCCTAAATAAGTAAATATTCGCGTTTAAAAAAAGTAGAACGGGGTCTGGTCAAGATCCCGTTTTTTTCATCTGTCGAACCATACAATTCCTCTTGTTACGCCTTCAAAATTCCGCGTTGCCATTCTTACAAATTCTTCGGCCTGACGACACACACATGCTGGGTTCAGAATTAACCCAACTGATTGGTCGTTAGGAATTGGAAGGGCGTTGAGGGTGGCGCATAAATCGTCGATAAAGCCAGGGATAGTCCCGTCTTTTCCTAGCCAATCTCGGTCATAACATAGTGCGGCTATATATAGAACGGTTTCACCAGTCTCCCGTCGAATTTTATGTTGTAAGGTTTCTTTCGTCGCTGCCGAACGTCTTGCGGTAAGCTCGGGCCATAAGCCGCTTTGAATATATTTTACAATTTCTCCACAATCATCATCGGGGGAGCTAAAACTCCCTGGTAAAACGATTCTTCCCACATCTCTATTCGCAAGATCATTGTGAACACCCATTTGCAAAGTCACTCTTCTGAGGAGCATGTGACAGCCTCCTTTCTGAGCATGAAATCTAAAAACAAAATTTCTCCCTATATTGTTTTCAGAATTCCTGTCCAAAGTATTAATAAAGAGCGAAGACAAACAGTTGAATTCTAATCACTTATAGTACTATTGTCAACATATTCTCGGGAATGTTTGCTAAATAAAGGGTTTTTTAAGACAATATTTATTAAAAATAAAAAAACAGCGCTCTCATGCTGATTTTTCAAAATACATTTAATTTATACTAGAAAGACTAACTTCTAAATATGTTACACTGGTGCCGCGGGCGGGAATCGAACCCGCACGCCCGAAGGCGCAGGATTTTAAGTCCTGTGTGTCTACCAATTCCACCACCACGGCAGGGTTAATATGCGCCATGATATCATATGGTTTTTGAGAAAGCAAGGTAGTTTTGCTCTAACAAAAAAGACGCCGAAGTGATTGGCGTCTTGCAAAATATTTTTGAGAGATTATTTTGTTCCCGTAGCGGTTGGGGTAGAGGTAGAAGCGCCCAAACGTAATCCAGAACCAACTTGCGTGTAGAGTAGGCTCAAAGCTATAACAATGAGAATAACTACAGTAAGCGGAATCCACAAGCTCGCATGATGTATTTCTTTGTGAAAGAAATGTTTCATATGTTAAGTTAATTATTTATAAAAATAGTATAGCATACTTTGATTGCGAAGAGAAAATTGTTTTGATATACTCCTTGCTAGAAGCTCCAAATTCAAAATCCCAGGTTCCAAACAAAACACATCGAACTTTGGAAATTGAGATTTAAGATTTGAACTTTTTTAAGTATGTCTGCAATTAAAAAATTAGTTATTCCAGTGGCCGGTCTCGGAACCCGTTTCTTGCCTGCGACCAAAGCTCAACCCAAAGAAATGCTCCCTGTAGTAGATAAACCAATTATCCAATATGTTGTTGAAGATGCGGTTCGCTCAGGAATCAAAGACATCATTATGGTCACCGGCCCTAGCAAACGCGCGGTTGAGGATCATTTCAGCCCTAACTACGAGTTATTAAGTTGGCTCAAAAAGCAAGGCAAAGATGATTTGGCTGAAGAAGTAAAAAAAATTGCTGATCTGGCAAATTTTATTTTCATCCGTCAAAAAGGACCTTACGGCAACGGTACACCGGTACTCTGCGCTAAGGAAATTATCGGCGACGAACCATTCGCGGTGATGTGGGGAGATGAATTTTTTTACAGTCCAAAAAAACCACACCTCAAACAATTGATCGATGTCTATGAAAAATATCATGATCCAGTTCTCACCGCATACGAAGTAGATGATGAGGGAACAGAAAAATACGGCATTATCGATGTTTTAGAAGTAGAAAAAAATATTTGCCAAGTAAAAAGCATTGTTGAAAAACCAGGACCTAAAAAAGCGCCATCACGGTTGGCGAGTTTAGGTGGTTTTGTCCTAACCCCAGATATTTTTAATGCCTTAGAACATACCAAAATCGGTCGCGGTGGTGAACTTTGGCTTCCCGATGCAATATTTAATTTGCTGAAAAAGCGTTCGGTGTATGCCTGCAAGGTAGAAGGAACGTATTATGACACTGGTTCAAAGCTTGGTTATTTGAAAGCCAACGTTGATTTTGCTCTGCGCGACAAAAAGCTTGGTAAAGATTTTAGAAAGTATTTAAAAAGTGTGATATAATCTGTACATGAATTATGAATAAAGAATAAAGTATTAAGGAAAAGTAAAAACTTGTTTTCAATCCTTAATATCTGATTCTTTATACCTGATACCCACCTTTATTTTCTAATAAAAAAGATGTGCTAAAAAAGCTTTCACAGCTTATTACAGTAATCTTTCTTCTGAGCTCACTACTTCTTTCAGGTTTGGGTTGTAAAAATCTGACTGCTCAGCAAGGAGCTATTGCTCCCACAACTCTAGAAATGTGGACTGTGTATGATGATGTTGATGAACTTCAAAATTTAATAAACAAATATACAGCTAACCGACCTTATTTGGCGGTTAAAATTCGCCAGCTGCGCCCTGATGAGTTATACCCTAATTTGGTGGAAGCTTTAGCTGATGATAAGGGTCCGGATATTGTTTCGATTAGTAATCGCTCCATGGTAGCCATGAAAAACCGTTTGGCTCCAATGCCAGCAATTCTTAAAGATGCAACCGTGCAGGTGGTCAAAGGTATGATCAATTCCGAAACAGTTGTAACCCCGATTAGTAAAAAAGGTTTAACGGTTAACGATTTGACTTCTGAATATATACGCACCGTAAAAAACGATGTGTTAATTGATAGTAAAGTTTACGGATTGCCTCTTTCCGTAGACACCATGGCGATTTACTATAACAAAGATCTTCTAGATCGCGCGCAAATTGCCGAGCCTGCCAAAAGTTGGGAAGAGCTTCAAAAAACAATGGAAAAATTAACCAAGTACGATAAAGATGGAAAAATCGTACAATCTGGTACAGCTTTGGGTACAGGAAATAATATTCCTGGTTTTGACGACTTATTGGTTGCTTTATTTAAACAAAGCGGGTTAAATTTTGTAAATACCGATGGCCGACCTGTTTTTCAACAAAATTCCGACGAGAGCACTCCGGCTATGCAGGTGTTGAATTTTTATACCGACTTTGCCAACCCAAATCGCAAAACCTACTCCTGGAACGAGAGTATGCCTGATGCCTTAGAAAGATTTACCAATGG
Organism: Candidatus Magasanikiibacteriota bacterium; assembly: GCA_031972655.1. Taxonomy (GTDB): domain Bacteria; phylum Patescibacteriota; class Patescibacteriia; order Magasanikbacterales; family GWA2-37-8; genus DALYEE01. The sequence continues at coordinate 8,876 of DALYEE010000029.1, read as the reverse complement.
TTCAGTAGCATATTTCTTTGGTTACAGTTACCATGGTCCAATTATCAAAGCTCGCGCGCCTGCTTTGAACGTTGGTATTACACCGCTTTTACAGCTGAACCCAGAAAACCCCGTTAACGCCGCAAATTATTGGGTGCAAACTGTTACTTTGAAATCAAAACATCAAGATGCCGCCTGGTCACTCATCGATTACTTAGCCCATTCTCCAGCCACCAAAGAATACGTAGAAAAAACCGGCCGCCCAACAGCTCTACGTATTTATGCTTCGGATCAGCTTTCTAAACCCGAACTATATCCATTTGTTTCGCAGTTGCTAGTGGCGGACAACTGGTACCATGGCAGTGATTATAATTCAGCATCGCGTGCGATTTCTGATATGCTTCATGAATGGATACAGCCAATCCCTGAAGATATTGACCCAGCAAATTGGCGTCAAAAAATTCTCAACCGTGCCGCTGCCAGAATTGATCAAACTTTATAAAATACAAACATACTTTTTTTATGTCGACCGAATCACAAAAAATATTTAGTACTCACCGAACTATATTTTCAGCAATATTTTCACTCTTTTTATTTTTTGTAGGTGTCGGTTTGCATACTTCAAACGCGCGAGCTGCTAATCAATGTTTTTGCTATACAGAATTACGTGTAACTGCTGAGATAACTGCTAAAGATGTGGCCAACCCCGCAAAATTTGATGCTAACTGTATTGAGAATACTATTGATACATGTAAAATTGGTTTGCCAAATACTGGTTCACCCTACACCAACTGCGCATATGTTACCTCAACCCCAGAACAATGTGCGGCAGAAAAAAGAACCTGGATAACAGGAAGAGATATTATAATAAGTAATTTGACTAAGCAGAATCAAGAAAAAGCGGCAGAGCAAAAACGCAAAGGTTTGATCGGGTCTATTTTGCCCACGTGTGTTTTTGAAGATTCGGTAGAAGGTGATTGTAAGGATGTGAGTGTGTTTATTAAATTGGCGATCGATATTTGTACGGTACTTTTGTCTATTATTGGTTCTTTGGCGCTCGGCGTGTTTATTTACGGGGGTTTTACTTTAATAATTTCTGAAGGAAGTCCAGAAAAAGTTAAAAAAGGAACAGGCGCAATGATCTCTGCCGTTATTGGTTTGGCTGTAGTATTTGGAGCATTCTTACTGGTTAAAATTTTGGGAGATGCGATTGGTATTGGAGATGCGGTGAATTTATTAAAATAAAATTCTTTGTTGCTTTTATGATAAGAAATAATATCCGACAAATAAAATCCTGTAGTTTTTTTCTTATTGTTTTGTTTGTGTTTATCTTTGGTTTGCCAGAAAAAAGTTTGGCAGAACGGAAAGATTTGGTTGAAAAATGTTCGGATCAAAATACGTGTCCAGGTTTATGCACCTGTGATTTAAAATTTCTACGAGAGGGAGGTACGACACAAAAATTTTATTTGTATAATTTGGACAAACATTTGGTTTCAACTAATTCAGACGGTGGAATAAGCTGGGAATTGTATGTGGAGTTTAATAACCAAAGTTGTGGAATTTCTACCTCTAGCTCAACAAATCAAATTGCCAACTTCCAAAATGTTTTAGCACAAACAGTTCAGGCTTCCAAAAAATGCGATTTCCAACCAGCATTTTGTTGTTGTAAAGTTGATGAAACAAATAAAAGATCAGGTTGTAGACGTTACGTCGACCGAGATGTTGATAAAAATTTTGCAATGAATTGTGGCGCTCTTGGTGCGGAGTACAAAGCATATTCTGATCCGCAAAACGGAGCAGGGTGCGCTCTGCTAAATAACTCTACTGTTGCGCGAACCGGAGATGATACAACATCGCATATCAACCTAAGAGATGAGGTTCGGGGGTTAAATCAGCTATCATCATATTCAAGCGTTAATCAAATTATCGCCCAGGTCATTAAAGTCCTACTAGCATTCATTGGTTCGATCGCATTGTTTTTATATGTTTGGGCTGGTTTGCTTTGGATGACGGCAGCGGGAAGTAGCGAAAAAATTTCAAAATCCAAATCCATTATGGTGTGGACAACTTTGGGTGTTGCGGTGATGCTCGGTAGTTATGTGATAGTTACGAATTTATTTGATTTACTTTCTAAGTCACCGGTAAGCTAGTAAAAAATATTTATGAAATATTTATTTATAAAAAAGAATCTTTTACAAATAATATTGTCTTTTGTAATTATTTTTTCACCATCCGTTTATGTTTCGGCCGCAACTAGCACTCTTGAGAATTGCCCTAATGGTAGAGCTGGGGAAAAATGCACCACTCTAGATAATCCGCTTGCCAGCAAAACCACGGAGGTTACGGTAATCATTGGAAAAATTATTCAGTATGCTTTATCTTTGATGGGTTCGGTTACCTTGTTTATGTTTGTGTGGGGTGGTTTTTCGTGGCTCACTTCTGGTGGTAATGCTGAAAAAATTAAAAAAGGAAGCCAAACCATGATCTGGGCAGCCATCGGTGTGATGTTGGTGTTGTCCAGTTATATCATACTCACAACATATTTGGATTATCTAACTGGTAGGAGTTGATAAAAAATGTTATAATAATGTTGTTAATGATTTTGTATGATTCCAAAATTGAAAGGGGGTGAATTATGTTAAAAATTCAAAAAATAATGACCGGTATAATGATGTTCATGATGGTGCTTGGTTCACTTTCGATGGTGATTAAACCTTCAGACGCACAAGCTGCAGGGCAGCTTAACCCAACAGACCTAGGAATCGATCAACCAAAAGCAACTGGTTTACCAGATAGAGATGTTCGTGAAGTTATCGCTTACATCATCCGAGTTATCTTGGGTCTACTTGGAACCGTTTGTGTGGTAATCATTCTTTACGCAGGTTTCTTGTACATGACATCCGGAGGAAACGCAGAAAAACAAGGCGCTGCAGTAGGTTGGATCAAAGGCGCTGTAATCGGTTTGGCGTTAATTTTAATGTCATACGCATTGTCTCGCTATATCATCACTCAATTGGTAAGTGCAACTGGCGGAACTGGAACTGGAGCAGCTACTATTTAGTAATGATCGGCAGGGGGTTCGCGCGCGCAACCCCCTGCCTGAGACGGTGGTTTGAAAATTTCCTATACAATTTTTGTTTAAGATCATTAAATCAAAATTGTATATTAAATTTTTTATGAAACTATTACCAAAATTTTTTCTAGTTATATTTTTACTTGGTAATTTGTTTTTGTTTACCCAGCCGGTGTTTGCGGATAAATATGGAATTAGCGATACTGCAAACCAAACTAACGGACTTTTACCAACGAGTATCGGGGGAGCGCGTACAGTTCCACAACTCATTGGAACGATTATCCAAATAATTCTATCTTTCCTCGCAATTATTTTCTTCCTGCTTATTTTTTATGCCGGTTTAATCTGGATGACTGCTCGTGGTAATACTGAAAATATCACAAAAGCTAAGGGTATTATGGAAGGTGCAGTAATTGGTTTGGTAATTGTAATGGCTTCGTATGCGATATCAAGATTTATTTTTCAGAGTATCACAACGGGTAGAGCAGATCTTACCCCGCCAATTGTGAATAATAGCCCTTCATCAACCTAGATTTTAAATTATGAAAAAAGTTTTTATTTTTTTAGCACTTGGTTTTTTACTTCTCACACCTTTTACTGTAACACGTGCACAACTTGATTCTTCGATAAACAATTTGGATGCCGCGATCGGCGGACAAAATGGGGCAGGTTTACAACGTGATTTAGCGACAAGTATTAGTACGGTAGTAAAAGGAGTTCTGGCGATGGTTGGAACAATATTTTTGCTTCTAACGATTTATGCTGGTATTTTGTGGATGACTGCGCAAGGAGAAGAAGCAAAGGTTGGTAAAGCAATCCAGATAATTAAAGCCGCAGTAATTGGTCTTATTGTGACAATGTCGGCTTATGCCATCACGTATTTTGTAACAACTAAGTTGGGTGGTGGAACAAATAAAACTAACCCGAATAATAATGTAAATCCAAATACTTTGGGATGCTGTATGTCTAGAGATGCTGTTCCAACATGTGCTGCAGACACCAAGTTGGGTGATTGCAGCCCGAATAATGCTTATTGGTCGGCAGGAGCTTGTCCAGCAAATTGTAAGAAGTAATTTTTCTATATGTTAGTTAAAAAAATAACGGCAACAATTTTTTCTATTTTTCTTCTTTTTGTTTCCTACACTACTGTTTTCGCAGCACCAAATATTAACGAGCTTACTGCGGATGTGGGACAAAAAAGTGGTTACGATGTAGCCGGAACTACCGATCTTTCACTATCCCAAAATGTGGGTAGAATAATTCGCATAATATTATCAATGGTTGGTACTATTTTCTTTGTACTCACTATTTATGCGGGATTTCTTTGGATGACCGCCCAGGGTGAAGAAAGTAAGGTGACTAAAGCGATGGGAATCCTGCGAACTGCCACTATGGGACTAGCGCTTGTTTTAGCTGGTTACGGCATTACCACATTTATCGTGGGAGTCATTAGTACTACCGCGGGGCTGGGTGGACAAAATGCTGGAGCATACGGTAGTGGAGGTTTTTGGACAAGTTTTGGAAAAAATTTCAAAGATAATTGGTGGAACTTTGTATTTTAAAAAAATTATGAAAAACATTTTTGGAAAACTGTTTTTTTTGGCCTTGCTTGTTATAACCGTTTGCAATCTGCCTATGCACCCCGCTCATGCTGAGGATGTGGCTACTGGTGTAGACATTGGCAATCAGTTAAATGCGGCAGGTCAAGGTGTGGGGATTAAAGAACCGGTAGACCCACGTGTTACCCTTATGTTGATTATTCGTTTTGCGCTTCAGATTCTTGGTTTAATCGTCTTTTGTTTAATTCTCTACGCTGGATTCGTTTGGCTTACCTCTGGTGGTAATTCAGAAAAAGTGGCTACTGCTCAAAAAATTATTCGGAACTCAGTCATTGGTCTCGCGATAATCCTTAGCGCATATTCGATTACTATTTTAGCCACCAATATTGCCTTGGGTCGTGCCGGAGGTTTCTGGGATAGAGTTTTGACCCCACGTTTTTAAAGAAAAATTTTAAAAAATCTCCCATGTACTTCGGGAGATTTTTTATTTTTGGTTTAAAATTATTTCGCTCGGATTTGAAGCTTCTCTTGGAGTAGACAGAATAGATTTATTTTTCAATAGCAATTTAATTTTATCAACTACATCTGCGTTGTTTTGTGCGAGAAATCCGAAATTACTGCTTACTACAAACTCCGCATTTTTTTCTTCTTGACCGGGTATGGGATTTGTAAGGATGAGTGGTTTTTTAAGAAATAAACATTCGGAGACCGTTAATCCGCCGGGTTTAGTAATAATCACGTCAGCAATTCTCATGAGCTCATCAACAGTATCGGTAAATTTTATTACTTGGTAATTATTTTTGTTTGTTTTTAAAGCGAACAGTTTTTGATAAAGCTTAGGATTGTTTTTTCCAGAAATTGCGATTATGTTTAGATTAGCTGAGTTTAATAGAGTGTGTTTTACTGCGGTTGGAATATCTATGTTGCCCTTCCCGCCAGAGAGAAATAATACGGTAGGAAAGTGAGAATCCAAATGATATTTTTTTTCTATTTCCTCGTCGTTCATTTTTCTAAAGAAACGCGGATGAATTGGTATTCCGCTAACAATAACATTGCCGCTATATTTTTGGGTAAGCACATTTTTTATCGATTCGCTCGGCACAAAAAGGGTTCGAATTCCTGGCGCTAGCCAAATGTTGTGGGCGTAGTAATCTGTTACTACCACATCAACGGGATAGGCGTGTTCTAGAGTGTTAAGTAGGGCGGGTGGAGCAAAATGAGTGCAAATAACTCGGTCGGGATTAAATTCCGCTACAAATTTGAAAAACTTTTTGCAACTAACTTTTAGAAGCGGGAGTAAAATGTTAAATGATTTTTTTCTTTTTTCGCTGTCGGCAAAATTGAAAACTTGTTTAAAAATTTCTGGTCGATGTTTGACGATAAAATTGTATGAATCGACGAAGAATGTTCTGAAAAAACGACCGGAGTACTTTGAAATATCGATGTGCTTTATTTGAATTTCGGGGTGAAGTTCTTTGCAGCTTTCCAGAATTGCTTCGGCTGCGCGGATATGCCCAAGTCCACCGGAGCAAGAAACGACGAGTATTTTTTCTGGTGTGGAAGTGTGCATAGTATTTTAACAATGACCACGCAGTAGGTTAAAAGAGAAGAATGTTTGTGCATTATTCTTTTTTCACAAAATATTTTGTGGAAATAGAATAATGAAGGGGTTTTGGTGTCGGGATAAATCGCGACCCCTTGAGAGTTTAAAACTGTTTGAATACTATGACTAAAAATGCTGCCAATAAAATTCCGAAACACAGCGTCGGCGGCCCGTGGTAGGGTCGTGGTACGCGTACACGTTTTGGCGTATTACCACCGGGACGTTGCCTTTTTCTTGGCATACGATTGGGAATCACACTATCCATACAAAGCCCTGCCGCTATCTTGGGATTGTGTGATGCTACATCGCTTGTAAAAAGGGTATAATTAAATGAGCCAGAACAGCTTTTTCTTGTCATTCTGCCTCCTGTTAAATGAGCAAACAAAAAAAAGTATTTTGTATATTGTTTTTTGTTTGAGCACTACTACTTAGGGGTGACCTACGGGAATCGAACCCGTCTTGCGAGAGCCACAATCTCGCGTAATAACCACTATACCAAGGCCACCATCACATTAGCTAAACTCAAAAGTTTGCTAACGACTACTATCTTTTATCATGGAATTCTATTTTTTTCAATGGCTGGCTTCCATCTTAATGAATCGAATCCTGCTCACCGGGTTTATCTGCCCTTTTTTGATATATCTGGTGTCTCCAGTAGGAGTCGAACCTACGTCTAGAGCTTAGAAGGCTCCTATTCTATCCGCTGAACTATGGAGACAATACTATCTGGTGTTAAGGGTAGTTGGGGTTGAAAAGTCTATTTGCTGCACTCACTTACTGCGATCTTAGGATAAGTTAGTACATAGTAATTTATTTTTACACAAATTTCAAGGTGTGGTATCATTAAGCCAGTAAAATGCGGTTAACTTGAGCATAGAGTGCGCTGTTTATCAGTTTTTTTCGGTATCAAGTATAAGGTATTAAGTATTAGGGAACGAAACGTGTTTGTCCCTCTATACTAGATACCTGATACTTAATACTAACGTCGGGGGTATGTTTAAAAAATTACTTCTTTTTTTTACCTTAGCTACTTTGATTGGAATGCCGACCATTATGGTGCGCGCCAGTGATTACGGTTTGGGAGAGTCAGCTAAAATGGGTGGGTATAAAGAAACAGATAATGTTTATACCATGCTTGGCAGTATTATCAAAGTAACGCTGGGCATTTTGGCCATTGTATTTTTCGGTTTAGTACTCTATGCGGGACTGCGCTGGATGACCGCCCGTGGAAACGAAGAGTTTACCAAGAAGGCCAAAACTATACTTGAAGCCGCGATCACCGGGTTGGTAATTGTGATGGGTGCTTATGGAATCACGGTATTTTTATTCAGTCGTTTAGGAATTACTGGGAAAGCCGATGTGGTTGTACAAAATACCAATAATACGGCCCCCGGATGTGCTAATGGTCAAAAAGATGGTTTTGAAACAGACATGGATTGCGGGGGAACTTGCAACCCTTGTGCCCAAGGTAAATCCTGTGCCAAAAATATTGATTGTTCAACAGTTAATTGTATAAATGGAACTTGTGGCGTGCCCTTATGCTCTGGAACTGATTTTGAGTGTGGTGGGGATTGCGCAAATAAGTGTGGTATTGGCAGAAAATGTATTGATGCAGGCGATTGTGTGTCAGGAAAATGCACCGCGAATTTTTGTGCAGCACCTTAATTGTTGCGTCTTTTAAGTCCGTTCCTAAAAAATAAAAACTGCTTTCAAACTTGACTTTTTTTCGATTTTTGGTAAGCTAGTCACTAATTTAATCATCGGAGTACCCACTGGTACTTTCGACCGAACTTTGAAGACACATGCTCTTTTGAGCTCGGTTAAATCTATGCATGTATGCTCGACCAAAAGAAAAAGCAGAATCTAATTAAAAAGTTCCAAACACACGCTGGAGATACTGGTTCAAGTGAGGTGCAAATCGCCATTCTTTCTATGGAAATCGATGAGCTGATTGAACACTTGAAGCAGCATCCAAAAGACCATTCTTCACGTCGTGGACTTCTCCGAAAGGTTAGTAGCCGTCGTAATTTGATGAGATACCTTAAGAAAGAAGACCTCAAAAGTTACGAAGAATTGGTTAAAAAACTAAAAATCAAAGCCCCTCGTGTTATTACCAAACCGGGCGCTGTAAGTTCTAGTCAAGTTGAGGACGAAATGATGGAAGATGAAATTGATATTAAAGAAAATGAGCCTGCTTAGTAACAAAAAAAACCATCCTCTTAAACACCCCGATCAACGCGTTGGGGTGTTTATTGATGTTCAGAATATGTATTATAGCGCCAAAAACCTTTTTGGCGCTAAGGTAAACTTCGGAAATATTGTGAAAGAGGCTTGTGCAGGGCGAAAATTAATCCGTGCGATTGCCTATGTGGTAAGTACCGAGAGCAAGGACGAACAACCTTTTTTTGACGCGCTCTACAACCTGGGAATTGAAACCAAAGACAAACCACTTCAGATATTTTATGGTGGAGAAAAAAAAGCAGACTGGGATGTGGGTATTACCGTAGATGCTATTCGTTTGTCACCGAGCATTGATGCGGTAGTGATTGTTAGTGGAGATGGAGATTATTTGCCGCTAGTTGACTACTTACGCAACCAAGGCAAACAGGTAGAGGTAGTGGCTTTTGGTAACACAGCATCAAGTCGGCTTACCGAAGCAGCG
>DALYEE010000028.1:10199-12707 GCA_031972655.1 Candidatus Magasanikiibacteriota bacterium | reverse complement strand
TATGCTTTCCGAAAAAGCTCAGCAATGTATAAAAAAATACTTCAACCTACCTTTCAAAGGGCTCGAAGGAATTCGCTGCCCGTATTTTAATAATTCCCGTTTAAAACAGCGCGGACAACTGCGTGTACTGGTAGGCAAAGGAAGCCCACGGGAAATTGTGGAAGAAACACAAATAATTTCCATGCAATATCATGCCGGCTTATTTGATAAAGATGGAAATTGTTTATTAGACAATGATAAAAATCATACTATTCAAAAATTTCTTATCGACCACCATCTTGGCATTGAGTGTTCAGGATTTGTCACCCACGTATTAAGAGCGCATTATAAAGAAACAAAAAAGATTGATATTCTTAAAAAAATATTCATTGTTTCTAAAAAAAGAATCTTTCGTTGGCTTATTTCTCGCCTACGTCCAATTGAAAATATTGATGTAAAAGTATACAGCAACAACATAAACAGCACCGTGATAGTAGGTGACCAAAAACTTGATTATAATGATATTCAAGCGGGAGATTTTTTAACGTTGCTCGAAACAGGACCAACCAAAAAACGCAATCACATCATTTTGATTGCCGACAAAAAAAATGACATGGTAAATTATGTGCATGCGCGTGCTTGGGAAAATGAAGGACAGTATAATCATGGGGTTGCCGAAGGTTTTTTCAAAATCATTGCGCCTAACAAAAAAATGAGTGAGCAAGAATGGCACGAACTAGGAAAAACTGGCGTTGAAAATGAAACATATTTAGAAGTTCGCGACGCTAAAATTGCCGAAATTAGAAGATTAAAATTTTAATGTATGGATCTCTCTATCCCCCTTTTACAACAAGCTCTTCTTTATTTAATTGGTGCGACGGTCGTCTCGCTTGTTTTAGTTCCTTTTCTTACCAAAATTTTGTACAAATTTAATATTACCAGACGTGGCGAATTTGATTTCACACTCAAAGGTTTGCGCAACGAATTCAAAGTGGGCACCCCGATCATGGGTGGGCTATTGATTATCATAGTTGTTACTGCAATTACCATGATTTTTAATTGGGATAGAAAATATACCTATGTACCTATTGGGGTCATGTGTATCTCCGCATTGCTTGGTGCAGCTGACGACATTTTAAACATCTACGGTACCGAGCGCCGTTTTCGTGGACTAAAACAAACCTTCACCCTAATGAAGGTGCACAAAAATTGGTACATGAAAGTGTGGCACTTCATTACTTTACCCTGGGTAGCTTTGCGTCAATTTACATCGTCCTTAGGTTCGCACCCCGGAAAAGGAATCCAGGTTCATTGCTGGTGCGATTACTGCATGGTGGGTTTATTTCAAACTTGGAGCAAACTGGCACACACTCTGGATTCCATTTAGCAGCCAGATAAATATTGGTTGGTTAATTATTCCAATAATTATTTTCTTCGTGATGTTTACTGCCAACGCGGTAAATATTGCTGACGGTCTAGATGGCTTAGCAGGCGGATCGCTCATCATTGCTTTTTCTGCTCTCACGCTTATCAGCTGGAGTGAAAACCGAGCTGCCTTTACGCTTTTGAACGCTACTACCGTTGGCGCCTTGATTACCTACACTTACTTCAATATCAAACCCGCGCGCTTTCAAATGGGCGACGTAGGCTCGCTTGGTCTAGGGGCGCTTTTTGCCATCAACACCATCGCGCTTGGTAGAACATTGCTCATCCCTGTTTTAGGTTTCATTTTTTATTTGGAAGCTACCACCGTAGTGATTCAAGTTTTTTCACGCCGCTTGCTTGGTAAGCGCTTTTTCAAGATGGCACCAATTCATCATCATTTTGAATTCAAAGGCTGGAGTGAAGAGCGAATTGTGATGCGTTTCTGGCTTATTCAAGCCTTTATGGTTATCCTTGGTATTTGGATGGCGCTTTATTAATTTTTAATTAATTTAGTATGAAAAAAAATCAGATAGTAATCGCATCATTAATAGCATTATTAATTCTGTTAATTGGTTTAGGAGTATACTTTAGAAAAAATATTCAAAAACAATTTTTAACACGCGATCAAATCGCACAATATTGCACCAAGCATAAAAATCATGACTCGTGCCAAAGCGACCCATGGTGCCAAGCTTTAGAAATTTCTTGTCCAAACGATATTGATTGTGCAGGAAAATTTACTTGTTATGCCAAATAATTCTGCTACAAAAAAATACCTGACTTTTGACGAAAAATTAACCGCTGATTTTTCTGATACTAATATTAACACGCTTTATAACCAAGGCTACGTTTTTACGCGTACAAACAAAGGCGCACTGTATCAAACTAGAAGTTTGCGGATTGATTTAAGTGTGTTTAAAGAGTCCAGCGAAAACCGCCGCGTGCTTAAAAAAACGGAAGAAATTTTATTTTCTGCGGAACCCATCCCCTACTCAGCTTATGATTGGACCATCGGCAAACTCGCCAAAGATTTTTACACCACCAAATTTGGAGACGGAACATTTAGTGCTAATAAAGTAAAAGAGCTCATCACGGACAAAGAAA
>DALYEE010000028.1:0-10189 GCA_031972655.1 Candidatus Magasanikiibacteriota bacterium | reverse complement strand
AAGAAAAAAGTAATTTTAACAAATTATTTGTTTACAAAACAATCGCAAACAATCCCCGCTTGGGTCGCATGCCGCCAGAGCTCACAGCGACGGAGCACGGGGTAGGGGTGGGTGAATTACCGATCGGCTACTGCATCGCTTTTGAAACAAATGAACTGGTTCACTACTGCTATCCATTTTACGAACTAGCTGGGGCAATTCGTGAATTGCCCCTACCAGCAAACACCGGCCTCGGCATGATGCTCAAAGCAATTCTCTATGCCAAAGAACAAGGCAAAAAATATGTTTACCTCGGCTCCGCACAACGCCCGAGCGATACCTACAAATTACAATTTTCTGGACTAGAGTGGTTTGATGGAAAAAAATGGAAACAAGATTTGGATGAATTAAAAAATATTTTAAATTCCGCAGGGGGTTTGGGGGAGCCCACTGTTTGAGGAGCGCGAGCGACGAGTTTGGGCTCCTCCCAAAACTTTTTGTTTCTTTTTAGTTATAAAAAGAAACTATAAATAAACTATGACTAAACAATCCCACATCCATTTCATCGGCATCTGCGGCGTAGCCATGTCTGCGCTTGCTATTTTATGGAAGAAAAAAGGATGGAAAGTAACCGGCTCTGATGTTGGTTTCTACCCACCAATTTCCACTCACTTAGAAAAAAACAACATCGAATTTTACCCAGGTTGGCACCCCGAAAAAATGGGCATGCCAGATTTGGTAGTGGTAGGAAATGTTGCTGGATCAGAAAACCCTGAACTTAAACATGTTTTAGAAAACAATATTCCGCATGTTTCTTACCCCGAACTTATTGCTCAAAATTTAGTAAAAGAAAATTCCATCGTCTGTGCGGGAACATATGGCAAAACCTCTACCACCACACTCCTTAGTTTAATTTTCCAAAATGCCGATTACCAACCATCCTACATGTTTGGCGGCTTAAGTTTGGATTTAGAAACCAGCGCCAATGATGTAGAAAATTCCAAGTGGAGCATTCTCGAAGGTGATGAATACAAAACCAGCAAAGAAAATCTACGTGCTAAGTTTTTTTCTTACAAACCAACCCACCTACTTTTAACTAGCGTGGAATGGGATCATGCTGATGTATACAAAACTGAGAATGATTACCAAAATGCGTTTAAAGAACTGATCACCCTTATCCCAGAAAATGGAAAGATTGTGCTTTGTTCGGACCACAAAAAAGTCGAGGCGATAATTAATCAAATTCAACCCGCTGCACCGATTATAACGTATGGAAAAAATGCCTATGCAGATTATATATACTCGGCAGTAAAAGAATCTTCCACCGGATTATCATTTGTCATTTCTCACCATGACGAATCATTTCAAATCAACACTCCCGTACTTGGCGCCTACATGGCCGAAAATATCTGCGGTGCATTTGCCATAGCCTACGAATGTGGTATTGAACCAGAATCAATCATCAAATCTATTGCACATTTTCATGGCCTAAAACGTCGGTTAGAAAAACGTGGCACAGTAAACGGTGCGATTGTGTTTGATGACATTGCGCACTCCCCGACCAAAGCCAAATCTGTTCTAGAAACTTTACACCGAATTTATCAAGGAAATATTATTGCGGTTTTTGAACCGAACACGGGAAACAGGCGCAAAGAAGCAGAAAGATTATACGATGACGCTTTTGCTGCTGCTGACGAAGTGGTGATTCCGGAATATACCAAGATTAAAAAAGATAAAAATGATGCTGAAGGATTAGTTGATGCAATAGATGTCGCAAAGTGGATTTCCAAAACTCATTCACAAGTAACTTATTTACCCGAAGACAAACAATGCCTTGAATACTTGAAACAAAAAACACAACCCGGCGATGTGATTGTGTTTATGGGAAGCCATAGCTTCCGTGGAATGATTGAAGGATTGCTACAATAAACTATTTCATTTCATCTACTACCTCAACGTGGATACTACCGTTCGCAATATCAGTTACCATCAATGTAATACCGCAACGGTTGCATTCAACCACTTCGCCTTTTGCCAAATTTGGAAAAGCACTAGTGTCGACAACATTTTTACACTCTGGACAAATGAGTTCCATATAGATTAGAATGAGACAATTAATAAGTGCTAAATTTATACCACAATTCTAAAAGTCTAACAAGTTATGAAAACCCCTCAAATCCCTGTACCAGAACTTGCCGAACAGCTGGGGCTCACTACCGAGCTGTGGCTTAAACGTGAAGATCTACACCATTATAGCTCCCACAAAGGCCGCTCCATTCCGCTCATGATTACGGAATATTTTAAAAAACAAGGATTTAAGAAATTTGCTATTTCTTCTTCTGGTAACGCTGCTTTGGCGGCCATTACCGCTATTCAAACCCACAATAAAAGCAAGCCGAACGACCCTCTTTCGCTAGTGATTTTTGTTGGACAAAAAATTGACCAACACAAACTAAGTAGTCTAAAACAAAACATTGGTGATCAACATATCACCATCGAACAAACTGAAAATCCCAAACAAGCTGCAGTAAAAGCGAGCCAAGAAGCCGATGTTAAGCTACTGCGCCAATCGAGTGATGATCTCGCCCTGCGTGGCTATGCGGAACTTTCCAAAGAACTAGCCAAGATTGAAAATTTGTCTGCTGTTTTTATCCCAACCTCTAGCGGCACTACTGCACAGGGTTTAGATTTAGGTTTTAAACTAAGTAACCTCAAGGTAGAAATACATATTGCACAAACGCCAAATTGCCACCCGATAGTTGATACTGTCTGCACTAAACAAGGAAAAAACGTATTGCCAACAGATGATTCCACTCCTTCACTCGCTTCTTCGATTGTTGATAATGTGGGGCTCAGAAAAGAAAAAGTTGCGGAAGCAGTTATCGAAAGCGGTGGAAATGGTTGGGTAGTTACCAACGAAGAAATTCAAAATGTTTTGGAAATAACCAAAAAAACTTTACACTTCCCTATCTCCGCAACAAGTGCTCTTTCATTGGCCGCCCTCGCTCAAGCAATAAAAAACAACCGAACCTTTAGTGGTCCAGTTGTTTGTTTGATTACCGGAAAATAATCTTCTTAGTCATTCATCAAAACAATTTCATCCACTCCATCATTATTTACATCTGAGGAAGTCAAAAATAGTTTTTGTGATCCGAGCACAGACTTAGCACGAAATTCGGATAGCTTTTTACCGTTGGCATCAAAAGTATCAACCACCGGCGTAGCGGCACGCGACATGGTGATAATTTCTTTTTTCGCATCTCCTTGGGTATTACCCACTGCAACCTCAATTCCATTGGTGTATTTTCCGTACGGAGAAAATCGTTTTTTGACTTTACTTAATCCACCATCGTATACGATTACTTCAGATAATTTCCCTTTCCCAACACCAACTATCACCTCTCCAGATTCATCGCCATCTATATTACCCATTGCTACCGTAAGCCCACCTTTGAATTTTTTATCAATCGGGAATACTTCTTTTATTTTTCGTCCAATAAAATCATACAGAATTACACTTCCTTGAGTTGGTGAAGACACTACGATATATGGCGTATCAAAACGCGAAATGTTTCCCACCGCCATAGAAAGTTCTCCTTTAAAGCTTGCTCCATAAGGATAATCTGACCATATTGCAGCTCCGTCCGCACTCAGCAATTGCAACTGACCTTGCGAAGCAACAACTTTTTCTTCTTTACCATCTTTGTTCAAATCACCAATATAGACACGTGCACCACCAGGTAATCCTTGTTCGAAAGCAAAGAAACCATTGCGAGCACGATCACCAGTTTTGCGATAAAAACGTACGAAAGATCCGTTTTTAAATACGGCCTGCTTCACGGATTGAAAAGTTTTCATCATCAAAATGCCATCTTTAGCACCGATTTTTATTCGATCTGTAATAGCGCCGTCATTTACTTTTGGATCTTGGGTACCAATAATTTTTTCGTAGTCGCCACCCAGATCTATATCCTTGGTTTGATTGGTAGGATTAACAATCGCAATCCCATTGCTATATTCACGCTTCCAAACATCATTATCTTGAAACTGGGTTTGCCCATTAAAAGAAACCGCATTATTTATAGGAGTTCCTAAATTTACATTATACTCATCGTACCACCACGTTTGGTTATGATCTTGATCGCCATAATCAAATGAATAATAACCATCACCCATGAGAGTGCTAGCCAAACCAAAACGCATTAATTTAAAATCATTTTTATTTCCTGTATTGCGAGTATTTACATTTATAATAATTACTTTTGGTTTTGTACCATTTGATTCTTGTGCTTTATACGCTTTCATCGCGCTCGTCCAACCAAACTCGGGAAAACTTTCAATCAATGCACCACTCATATCTGTGCTATACTGCCAAACGACGAGTTTCATCAAATAAAATATGGTAGCCATTTCTCCAGCGAGCATCTACATCGGGTTCAGATATTCCATCAATGTTCAAGTCGGCCTTACCACCTGCAAACCAATCTAATCCTTCCCAAGCATTATCATAAAAAACCCCATCCCAGAGACCGGTGGATAAAATCTCTTTAGAAACGAAATTAGCCAAATAATTGTTAAATCTTTGACCATCTACTGTTGGACAGATATCCGACATGTTAAGCATGTGCGTTCCTGGCCAATGAACGAATTTACTGCGTTGTAAATCGTATAAATACCAGTCGTTTTTAATTCCACTCATCAGTTTAGTGCGCATAGTTCCAAGCGCATCATCGCGGATTTCTTGCGAAGTAATATAGGCTAAAATTTTAATATTTGGGTTTAATTGTTTGAGCTTACGAAGTTGGTCAGGGTTTGCCACCTGGTTCTCCATATCGAGCACTACCACATCCCATTTGGCTATTTCCTGAACTTGAGAATCGTTCAGATCCCAGGCAAGGTGCAAATTGGCGATATTTGGCGAAGCATTGGCCGTATCACCTTCTAATTTATTGAGTGGATAACAAAAAACCAAAGTAAAAATACCAATAAAAAAAGCAACAAAGCCCCGATAGAGCTTTAATTGAAAACCTGAATAATGACTCCTGGAAGAAGTTTTTTTATGAATTCGTCTTTGACGGCTTAATTTGGTTGTTTTTGGCCGTAAATTTTGCTTCATAAAGCTAAAAAGATAACTGGTGAGTATACCATAAAATGGCCTGAATGTCAATGTAAAAAAGCCACTTTTTGGCCAACTAGTTAACCCCACTAGCTTTTTAAGAAAATTTACCAGAACTGTTTTTTACGCTATTATTATACCATAATTCTTGCTAATTTTTATGGCCACATATACACCTCCTCAAAATACCAAATCTCAAATAACAAATATCAAAATAAAGAAATATACACATTTTTTCTTCCACCTATTAGGGGCAGCTCTTTTGATAGCTAATAAGTTCCGCCACGCTATTCAAGGATATAAAACTCCACGCAATTTTTCATCTTCAGACATTGAAAAAGCGATAAGCTACGATGAATCAGTCGTGAAAGGCTGGCATGAACAACTCCAAACATACACTCAGAATACTCTTTCAATTCAAAACCACACAATACTAGAGCTCGGCCCCGGTGAAGACTTGGGTATTGGCCTGACATTACTGGCTCAAGGAGCTCAAAAGTATTATGCTGTCGACAAAAACAATTTAGTTCAAAAAAATCGCCACCAGAATCTTTTTTATCAAAAATTATTTGAGAAATTAGCTACACAAATTCCTTATGATAAAATTGAAAAACTAAAAAATGAACTCCAAACGACTTTCCAAAACTCTCCTGGCGCACTAAATTATCTTTACGAAAAAGCTTTTACTTTTGAAAGAATACCTAAAAAAAGCATTGATATTATTTTTAGCCAAGCAGCTCTAGAGCATTTTGATGATATCAAAAAAACCATCCGAGATTTAGATGGCATTGTGAAATCAGGTACGGTTTTTATTGCTGAAGTAGATCTACAAACCCACACTCGCTGGCTTCGTCCAAACGACCCTTTAAACATCTACCGTTTTTCTAACTGGTTTTATCAGCTCTGCAAATTCTCTGGTTCACCCAATCGCGTACGTCCATTTGAATATGTAGAAGCCTTTACACAAGCAGGTTGGGAAAAAATAGAAATAATCCCTCTTATTAAATTAAGTGAAAAAAATACAATAAACACTCTCCCACACTTAACCCAAAAATTCCAAGATCCAAAAAATCAGATTGATGTTTTAACCTTTGTAATCTGCGCTACTAAAAAATAGTTGCCCAAGCATTGTTCGTTATTCACGATTCACTTACTTCTTCCATCTCCGATAAATTTCTTCGTACTTTTCAACCATCTTCTCTACGGCAAAATTATTTTCCACAAATTCTTTACCTTCAAGCGCAATCTGTGTTGCCATTTTTTTATTCCGATAAATATAGTTTAGCGTACTTTGAAAAGATTTTTCATCAGATTTTTTAAACAAAAAACCTGTTCTCCCTTCTTCCACTATTTCCTTCAAACCACCCACAGCCGAAGCAACTACCAAGCGACCCGCAGATAGAGCCTCGGCAGCCACCATACCAAAACCTTCCCACTTTGAAGGAACCAACAGAACATCATTTTCTTGATACAAAATTTCTACCTCTTTTATGGGCGGCAAAAATGTCACCGAATCATTCAACCCTAACTCACTAACCAAATTTTGAAGATATTTTTTATCTTCACCCTCCCCCACAACGGATAAAAACCAAGAAAAATCTTTAACTCCAGCCAAAGCACGCAAGGCAAACTCTTGGCCTTTTTGTGCGGTCAGTCGACCTAAAAGAAGTAGACGCACAGGATTGTGCAGTACCAGCGGAGCAATATGTTTAAACCGTTTGGTCACTACTCCAGGATAAATCACAGAAAATGGTTTGGTTATGCCATATCTTTTTTGAGCATACTCCCGCACAAAATTTGAACATGCCACATATTCATTGCTGAAATTCCTCAGAATGGAACGCAAACTATTTTTAACCCAACCTTCTGCGTTATTCATATTGTGCTCGGTGGTAATGATGGGTATGCCGAGTGGGTGTGCGGCCAAACGACCCCAGAAATCGCCAGCGAATAAATGTGTATTTATAATATCTGGCTGAAGTTCTCGTAAAACTCTTTGAAGTTTAAAAATAAAACCAATACCTAATTTGCTAGTTTTTAAAACCTTTTTAATTTGCATTCTACTCGAAGTTATTTCTGATGCAAGATCTAGCCGATCAAAAAATACCACAATAGTGTACCGAAAATCGGAGCTACTATTATTGACCAAGTCCACTACATAGCGCTCTGCCCCGCCAAATCCGAGCGTTGGCAAAATATGCACTACATGTATACTTTTTTTATTCATATTACTCTTTTTTGTTTTCTAAAATTTTAACCGCCACCAGTCCTACTCCAATCGGCAACCACATCACACTGATAAAATATGACGTATTAAACAACTGAAAAACAATCGCCCCCACCACCATAACAAATAAAAATCTACTGAGTTCGGGGACAGTATTTTTTTTCCTTTGCATTATCCAGAGGTAAACTAGTATATAAATCAGAACAATCACAAATAAAACCAACCCAATAATCCCCTCTTCCAAAACTACCTTTTGAATAAACCCATGACCATCCAGTGCTACCCCATACTCCTGGATAAAATCTTTCGTATTTTCAAAAATCGGAATAAACATTCCTGGCCCATATCCTACCCAAGGAGAGCGCTCTACATAAAACACGACAATTTCTGTTGCCGTCAAACGAGACTTGGTCGCGTCTTTCACAATCGAGCTTGTCAAAAAAACAGTCATATAGAGCAAAACCGTTCCAATAACCACCAATAGTGGCATGATATTGACTTTATATTTTTGAAAAAATGTTTTGAATGAGTACCCAAAGACCGAAAGCAGTGCGATAGTCTGAATAGTCAGCGTAATCCACCCGGCTCGAGAAAGCGTCAGGAGCTCGGCCAAAATCATTAAGGCAGTTCCTCCTGCATACACGAGTAACCAATTTTTTTCTTTGTATTCCTTAGCCTTAAAAGCAAAGTAAAGCCCAATAGGTATAAGGGCGACCAAGGCTTCGGCAATCAGGTTGTGATTGTACCCCAAGGGCGCTATATCATCGACAGTGTAAGGCGTTACTCTCCACCAGCCAGTTTGAGGCACTACCAACAAAGAAGATAAACCAAACACTGCGATGGCGACCCCGACCCAAAACCAAATTTTTAATAACTTCACCAAAGTTTCCTTGGTATCAATGAGTAAATGCGGGAGAATAATAAAAAACAAAAAAGCAAAAATCATCGGTCGCGATAGATATTTGAAAGAGGCCGCAACATTCCGGTCATAGGCATGGAGAGCAGAAAATGCTCCAACCAAAATAAAAATACCGTAGAGCATGATAAGCGGTACGATATGCTTGAGACGCTCGAGCCGGAGCGGATAGATGAGGAATAGCCAAGCAAGAAACAATCCTCCACCGAGAAGCAGCGCAATAAAATCTACTACCGGTGCATTGATGGCTGAAAGGTAAGAAATATTTTTGAACCATTGATAATTTCCTAAATAGATAAACCAGTTGGCAAAAAAAGAAAAACTAAACAGCATGTACAATCCCCATTTGAGGTTGAATAAAAATGCTAAGAGCAATATTGACCCCACAATAAACAATCCCCCGCCGATAAACAAATCGGCAGGTAAAAAAAACATTAGCAAAAAACCAATAAACAAAAAAATCCCACCAAAATAAACTTTTTGCTGTGGTGTAATAAATGATTTTTTGGGCTCCTCTGATTTCATGGGGTTATTTTAGCATAAATCTAGCTATCAATGCGAGAGCCGGCCTTCACTTGTTATTGGGTGAAGAAGTCACCGGTGTGCAGACAAAGAAGACCACTATCCGACAACATAAAACACAACCTATAGATCAATATCTCGGTCGGTTGTATGGAAAAGAAAAAAGAATCAATGGATACGAACAATACTATAGTCCCAATCCTGAAAAAACTGTTTCAGTATTGTCGCATTATGGCTTTAACATAAAACTCACCTAGGAGGTTAGAAAAGTTGGGCGTAACTTGTGTGTTACGCCTTTGTTTTTAATCTTTTGTGGAACAATTCTTTAGCATCTTTTTTGGTTATAAATTTGGAACCTTTGAACGCCAAAGCTAATAATTTTATTGCCATATCCTGATAATAAACTTCGGCAGATTCAAAAATATTTGAACCTGCAGTTGCTTGATAATACTTTAACACAGAGTTCACAAATTTTTCGCCACAAAAAAACAGGGACGCGAAATCTCTGGCAGGATCACTTATTATTGCATCGCTAAAATCGATAATTCCAAGTCTATTATTGGTGTTTTTATCAATAAAGATATTATCACTCGTTAAATCACCATGTATTAATGTCGGCATATAACCCTTTAAGACAAATTTACGTTTTTCTACAAAATTTACAATAGTTTTCTTTTCATCCGACGTAATATAAGAATTTAAAAATTTAATGTCTTCGAAAATTTCTTGATTTTGCTTAATAATACTTGGATTTGGTATGTGACACTTTTGTGCAATGTCAATAGGAGTATTGTGGATTTGCGACAAAAATAATGCAATATTTTTTGCAAATTTGTCCTTTTCAGAAATGCTCATTTTTTTATATTTTGCTTCACTCATTGGAGAGCCTACAACAACCGAATATACAGCTATTTTTGATTTTATATCCTTAAAAAGTGGAACTGGTATATCAGCACTAATTTTGTTTTGTAAATACGATAATAGATAAAAATCAACCATTATTCGTTTTCTCGCATCATTATTTTTGGGTATGCGAGCGACGTATTTATTGTCCAACATTAAAATGTCATGATCCCAACCGGCTGAAATAAATTTTGATTTTTTCCAGTTTAGATTAGGGAATATTTTACGGATATTTACATCCAAATTGTTTTGCATAATGATAAAATTTCACTTCGCTAATTTAGCAGATAATTCAATATTTTTTATAATGCCACGCATAATAATTTTGTACAATTTGGTGACGGAGAGTGATGAATTGCGGTAAACAATCCATCCAAAAACTCAAAACCCGCTTTGGAAAGCGGGTTATGTGTTATCATCTGATACCATGTCTTCGATGATACGAAGGTTGAGAGAGATTATGGTATCACATGAATGGGCGGCGCGTGGTAAACTCACACGCGCCGCAGTTTCTAAGGTCACACGC
>DALYEE010000027.1:0-12782 GCA_031972655.1 Candidatus Magasanikiibacteriota bacterium | reverse complement strand
GGTGTTTGTCGCCGGCGAACCCACCCCTACCCCGCCCAAGCGGGGAATACTTTTGTGTACTCCCATTCCCATTGACATTTATTTTTCTTATGTTAGGATAAGCCTGTTCATAGAACGCTCCTGGAAGATCTGGGAGAATTTTAATTATCTTTAAGAATTATGAAGAAATACGAGCTATTAGTTATTTTACCCGGTACTTTAGATGAAAAAGAGGCTGAGGTGCGCATTGAGGAATTATTTACCATGGTAAAAGAACATACTGAAAAAGCTGAACGCTCAACTCTTGGTAAAAATCGCTTAGCTTACCCTGTAAAACAAATCCGTTACGGATACTTTTATGTTATGACATTTACTGCTGAGATTGAAAAATTACAAACTCTACAGAAAAAATTGTCATTGCTGCGCGATGTTTTGCGTGCCCACATTACTCATTTCAATGTTGAACTGAATGCTCAGCAAAAATTGGCATACGCAACTGGCAGCCTCGGTGTGACCATGCTTAATACTGACAAAGAAGAAGCAAATGATGATCGACCACAACGAACCTTTGCTCCAACCGCTGCACCAGTTGCACCAAAAGAAGAAAAGAAAGTTGATCTAGAAGAAGTGAAAAAGAAATTGGATCAAATTTTGGATCAAACAGATATTATTCCAGGAGTTTAAAATCAAAAATACAAAATCACAAATCCCAAATTGGAAATTGTAATTTGAGATTTAAAATTTAAACCTAAATTATATGGATCTCAACAAAGTAATGCTAATTGGTCGTTTGGTACGTGATCCGGAATTGCGCAGTTTGCCAAGTGGTCGCTCAGTTGCAACATTCAGTGTAGCAACAGGACGAACCTGGGTAGACCAGCAAGGTCAAAAACAAAAACAATCTGAATTTCATAACATTGTCATGTGGGGAAAAATCGGTGAGACCGCTCACCAATATCTCCACAAAGCTAGTCGCATTTACATTGAAGGAAGGTTGCAAACTCGTGAATGGACCGGCCAAGATGGAGTGAAAAAATATCGCACCGAAATTGTTGCAGAAAACATGATCATGCTCGATGGCAAACCAGGAACTGGAATGACCGAGACATCATTTGGTGGAGGCGAGCAATCACTCAATTCATTTTCTGCGGGAGCTACTAACCCACAAGAAGTAATCGAAGAAGAAATAAAAGTTGAAGATATTCCATTTTAAAATAATTTTCTAAAGTTTCATTGCAAATTATGCAAGCAAATAACTCGAAATCATCTGTAGAACAAAAGGCAAAAGCATGTTTTTATTGCACTCACCACGAAGTAATCGTTGATTACAAAGATGTGGGAACATTGCGACGTTTCATTTCTTCATACATGAAGATTGCTCCACGTCGCCGTAGTGGTTTGTGTGCGAAACACCAAAAACAGGTTGCTAACGCTATCAAACGTGCTCGCGAGGCTGTTCTCATGCCATACATCATCAAATAGTGCTAGCTCGATACGATGTTTAAAAATTTGTATGCTTCTCTAAAGTATACATTTTTTATTTATAAAACCTTTACCCATGTCATCTTGGAAAGAACTTAATGACAATCCACGCTTGAAACAAATATATCAATCGCGACTCGATATTATTCGTAGTGTGCGGGAATTTTTTTGGAGCAAAGGTTTCGTGGAAGGGGACACGCCAATTGCAGTGCGACTCGCCAGCATGGAGCCATACTTGAGTCCAGTAGAAATTAAAATCCACGACCCGGTAGGAAAAGAGTATCCGTTTTATTTACATACCTCTCCAGAGTTCGCGTTGAAAAAATTATTAGCAGCAGGATTTCCCAAGGTATTTGAAATCTCCAAATGCTTCCGCGATTTTGAAGAATTCGGTAACACCCACAATACAGAATTCACCATGCTCGAGTGGTACCGTGCTCCGGGAGAGATGAGTGATTTTATGGATGATATGGAGGAAATGTTTAAATTTGTTGGTGAAAAATATCAAATTTTAAATATCAAATACCAAACAAGAGAAGTTGATTTAAATGTGCAATGGGATAGAAAGACAATGAAACAGATTTGGGAGGAATATGTGGGGGTTAATTTGGATGACTATTTGACGGTAGATTCGCTGAGGGGTTTGGTGGAGAAAAAAGGTTACAGTTCTGTGGGTTTGGGTGCTTATGAGGACTTATTTTTCAAAATATTTCTGAACGAAATCGAGCCGTTTTTGGGGTTAAAAAAACCAATTTTTGTTTACAATTATCCAGCGAGCATGTGCTCACTGTCTCGTGTTTGTAGTGATGATTCTCGCTACGCTGAGCGAAGCGAGCTCTATATTGCTGGCTTGGAGTTAGCCAATGGCTTTGGAGAGTTAGGTGACGCAACTGAACAAAACCGCCTTTTAGAGGAAGACCGAGCGCTAAAAATTAAGTTGGGCAAACCATCGTGGCCAGTTGACCAGGATTTTATAGCAGCGCTTACATCCGGCTTCCCGAACGCCTCAGGCATTGCCTTGGGTATCGATCGTATGGTAATGTTATTTACCGGAGCGCGCTCAATTGACGAAGTATTATTTCAATCAATTGCAGATCAGGTTGAGAATACATAGGCGCAAACCAATATATGACGGTACAAGTTATCAATTATCAATTATCAGTTTTCAATACGAATTATTTGAAAATTGCATTTTGAAAATTGTAATTTCATCATATGGCCTCAACATCTGAGATTAGAAAAGGAGTAGTAATTCGTCAAAACAACGACCTGTTTGTGGTGGTTGAATTTCAACATGTGAACCCAGGTAAGGGAGCTGCTTTTGTGCGCACCAGAATGAAGAATTTGAGTAACAATAAAGTGATTGAGAATACGTACAAAACAGTGGAGAGTATTGATATTGTGAGCGTGCAATTCCAAACCATGCAGTACTTGTATAAAACTGGCGATAACTACGCTTTCATGAACATGAGCAGTTTTGAACAAGTAGAAATGGACGGTGATATGGTTGGACCTGATGGAAAGTATTTGAAAGAAGGAATCGAAGTGATTATTGGACTATATGAGGATCGCCCAGTTAGTATCGAACTACCAAAGAAAATTAAATATAAAGTTGTTGAAGCACCACCAGCAGTAAAGGGTGATAGCGCATCTGGAAATGTGACCAAAGAAATCAAGCTCGATAACGGCCTGACGGTGTACGCACCTATTTTCATCAAGGAAGGCGAAGAGATTTTGGTAAATACAGAAACGGGTGAATATTCTGCAAGAGCCTAAAGAAGATAATAAAAAAACCGCTCCGATGTACGTCGGGGCGGTTTTTGTTTTTAGGCCATTGTTTCGTCTGGCTCTGTTCCATCATCTTCCTCCACTGACTCGTCTGCGCCTTCTTCGTCCTCATCTTCATCTTCATCCTTTTCGTCTTCCATTCCTTCGTCGTCGAAGTTTGTGTTATTTAGTAACATATGTGCACTATGTTAATATTTTTGATGACAGTGGTGCCATCAATTTTTAAAGTAAAAGTACTTATACCATTCGGGGAATTCTCGGTCAAGAAAGTTATCCCGTGTTAGTCCACAGTGTTTGAACTAGGTACCAAACCAGGCCAAGCTGGAGAAGAAAAATGAGAATAAACCAAATGAGAAAACTGGCTTTTTTTGTTTTGTGTCGAAAGAATTGCATGGCCAAAAACGCCCCAATCGACCCGCCAACCAAAGCACAGAGCAGTAAGGTTTTTTCACTGATCCTTCTGGCCTGTGTAGTTGAGAGGGATTTGTCATAACCATAGACTACAAAAGTGATAGAATTCATGATTATTACATAACCGAAAACCCATAAAATTGGGTTGGTAAGGGAAAGGTTTAGGTCCATAATTGGGGAAAAAGGTTGACATCTTGATTGAATGGATTATACTATAAACCAACGTAAAAACCTATGCGGGCATCGTATACTGGTATTACCCCAGTTTTCCAAACTGGTGAAAGGGGTTCGATTCCCCTTGCCCGCTCCACGAAAAGCAGCTGCGCTGCCTCGTGGCACGCCGTCTGGTAGTGCTCACATATTTTTTGTCAAACAAAAATTTGGAATAGTAGAGTTAAAGCGCAGCCTGCTTTGAGTGAGTCACGCGATGGCGAAGCCATTTTGCGTGACCACTACGAAGTTAGATCACACAAAAATCTATGTACTTCGTCTATCTTCTAGAAAGCAGAACAGACCAAAGCTGGTATATTGGCTTCACCAGTAATTTAAAAAAAAGAGTGGTGGACCACAACTCTGGCAATGGTTGTGTAACTACCGCCAGAAAATCAGGCTGGAAACTCATATACTTTGAATGTTATGTGAGTAAACATGACGCTCTGGGTAGAGAAAAATTTCTCAAGGGTGGTTCGGGAAGAAAGTATTTGTACAAGCAGCTGAAAAATTATTTAGAAGCAAATAGAAATCCATCTAGCCCATAGTCTATATGGACGAAAACATCCAAAAATATACTGCCGATAATTTAAAAATCTGTTCTTTTGAACATTGGATTTTGTTTTTACATCCTAACCAATATCCATATATTGGTAGGTGCTATGCTTGGGCCAAAAGGGAAGAAGCAAACGAACTAATGGATATGAATGTTGAGGAGCGCGAGGAATTGTTTGGTATTATTTTACCAGCCTGGAACAAGGCCAATCATAAATTATTTCAACATGATCTAACCAATTTCGCAATTTTTGCCAACACTGCTAGGCATCTTCATGCTCACTTTATTCCTCGCTATAATCAGCCTCGAACATTTGGAGGAGTTGTGTTTACTGATCCAAACCCCACTGGGAACTATTCGCCCTATCCAAAAAAAGAATTGCCAACAGAGATTTTTGATATGATTCTTAGTAAGATCAAACAAAGTATTATAAAGGATTCGGGTAGCTTTTCCTGATTTAAAAAGATATGCAACGTCTAAAACTCGAAAAAAACAATTCAGCAAAACTCATTGAACAATCTGTAGCCATTTTAAAAAATGGTGGTCTTATGATTTATCCAACTGAGACATGTTATGGAATTGGTGCGGACGCCACAAATCAGGCGGCGATTAAAAAATTACTTGATTACAAAACCAAGCGAAATGACAAGCCAATTTCTGTGGCAGTAAGTGATAAAAAAATGGCTGCAAAGTATGTTCACATAAATAAAACTGCTGATAATATTTACGACAACTTTTTGCCGGGCCCAATTACGGTTGTCTCAAAGAGCAAGCATGTTTTGGCTCAAGGGGTAGAGAGTAGTATGGGCACACAAGGAATTCGTATTCCGGACCACGCGTTTATATTAGAGCTGCTCAAAGTTTATAAAAAACCAATCACCGCCACTTCAGCAAATGCATCATATAAAAAAACTCCCTACACCATCGCTGATGTTTTAAACAATATTTCCGAGAAACAGAAAAAACTTATTGGCATAATTATTGATGCAGGTCGTTTGCCAAAAAGAAAACCAAGTACTGTGGTGGATACGACGCTTGATAATATTCATGTGGTACGCGAAGGATCTATTGTTTTGAAAAATGAAAAAGTATTTATTGCCAATTCTTTAAACGATACGCAAAAATTGGTAGGAATTATTTTTGAGCAAGTTAAAAAGCATGTGGGTAAAAAACCGGTAGTATTTTTACTTCAGGGAGAGTTGGGAGCGGGAAAAACTCATTTTACAAAATATCTGGCTAAGAAACTATCTGTCAAAGATGTAATCGTTTCACCCACCTTCAATATTTGTCGCGAGTATGTGGGAAAAATCGCCAGAAAAAAAATTACTTTACAACATCTAGATACCTACAGACTTTACGAACCTGCTGAAATCGAAGAATTGCATCCCAAGAAAATATTTCACAAAGATAATATGGTGGTGATTGAATGGGCCAATAAAATTGTAGATTATGTTCAACCATATTTAAAAGACGCGATTGTGATTAAAATAAAAATCGAAGCTACTGCAGAAAATGTGCGGAGATTTGAGTATGAGATAGATAAGTGATTATAGAAACCGAATTAAATATTTATGAAACAAGTTATTATTTTAGGAATCGACACATCTTGTGACGACACTTCGGTGGCCGTGGTTAAAAATGACCGCGTGCTTTCTAGTATTATTTCCTCACAAATTGATGTGCACAAAGAATGGGGTGGGGTAGTGCCAAGCATCGCCAGACGGGAACATGAAAAAATGATCGACGGTTGTATAGTGTTGGCATTAAAAAGAGCTGGCCTAAAAAACATGAAGCAGGTGGATGTGGTTGCAGTAACGTATGGCCCGGGGTTGGCACCCGCACTTGAAGTGGGGGTAACTAAGGCCAAAAATTTGGCAACCGAATTCAACATACCCCTTGTGGCGGCGAATCATATGGAAGGCCACACCTTATCCGCGCTGCTTAAAAATAAAAATGGGAAGAGCTATGCCGGAATAAAAAAAGCAACGTTTCCGTGTATTGCTGTGGCAGTGTCAGGGGGGCACACTGAGATTGTATGGGCGGAAAAAATCGGTACTTATAAATTGCTTGGCCAAACTCAGGACGATGCGGCAGGAGAAGCGTTTGATAAAATAGCGCGCATGCTTGATTTGGGGTATCCGGGTGGACCAGTTATGTCTAGCTTTGCAGAACAAGGAAATGCGGATGCTTTTGACTTGCCTCGCCCCATGAAAAATAGTCCGGATTACAATTTTAGTTTTTCAGGATTAAAAACAGCCTGCCTTTATAATACAAATGATTTGAAAAAAGAATTAGGAAAAAAATTTGCCAAAATTATTCCCGACTATTGTGCTTCGGTGCAAGAGGCGATAGTAGATTCTATTTTAATAAAGCTTTCTAAGGCAGTAAAAAAACTGCAACCAAAAATGGTTTTGTTTGGCGGGGGAGTAAGTGCTAACAAACGATTGCGTACCAAATCACGCAAGATGCTCCGCGAACTAGGGGTGCCGGTCTACTTTCCGGCCACACAATTTTGTACCGATAATGGTGCCATGATTGCTTTGGCCGCATACCACAAATTTTTACGCGGTGAAGTAATTAAAGATGTTGCCAACTTACATCGTGACCCGTCGATTACGATTGAAACTCCAGCGATTTGATTTTAATTTTTTAAAACAGTTCAATGTTAAAAAGATACAGAAAAATTATTGTTATAGTTAGTATTAGTTTTTTTTGTTATTTTTTATTTATCACCGGTATTATCCTATTCAAAGGAAATGTGGATGATTTCAAACCGGCGGATTTTATTGTTGTCTTGGGCAACCAAGTAAATGACGATGGAAAACCATCGGACCGTTTGCGTGCCAGGCTAGATAAAACAGTTGATTTGTACCAAAACAATATGGCAAAGAAAATTATTGTCACTGGTGGTTTGGGAAAAGAAGGCTATAATGAAGCAGAAGTAATGAAAGATTATTTGGTCAGGCAAAACATTCCTACAGAAAACGTTTTGGTCGATTCAAAGGGTTTAGACACGTTTCAAAGCGCAGTTAATACCAAAAACATGTTAGCTGGCCAGTTGGATAAATCCATCATTCTCGTTTCCCAACATTTTCATTTGTGGCGAAGTGAAAATATTTTTAAGAAATGCGGTTTTTCAATGGTTTATACCGCACATCCAAATTATTATGAGTGGCGAGATTTTTATTCTGTATTCAGAGAGTTTTTGGCGGTCCATAAATATTTATTTGTAAAATGCATATAATAATTTTATTTTAACTCGAAACATGCTAAACTTAGTCTAGAATTCTTAATTTTGAACGTATGAAAAAAAGCTTATTGCCTGTTCTCGGATTTATAATGTTGTTTGGTTCTGGATGTTGGTTAACTGATGGAAAGATGAATAGGGTCAACCTTCCGCCAACAACCCCCACCACTACCACAAAAACTTCCACAACTACCCCTACAAGTACGGTGGAAACCAAACCAGTTACAAAGCCAGTTACCCCAGTTGTGGGTAAGACTACGGTTTTAAAAGTTGGACAATATTTCACCGCTAGTTTTCCAACCAACCCATCAACCGGGTACACCTGGCAAATTGATCAGAAGCCGCTCGGCATAGTGACAGTTACAGATGGAGGAGTAAATTATCCTAAAAACCAAGGATATGGTTCTGAAGGAACGGGCAGTTGGGTAATCAAAGCAGCAAAAGTTGGAAAAACCACGGTAACGTTTAAGTACGTTCGCTCTTGGGAGTACACCACCGAGCCTGCAAAAGTCCACACCTATAACATAGTTGTTCAATAGTAGAATAAAATAAAAAGTCACGCTCTTAAGCGTGACTTTTTATTTTTACCTCGATTCTATTTTTGATCAGAAGAAAATTTAGTAAGTACCATTACCGCGAAGAATAAAATTAACATACAAAGCACGATAGTACCACCAGATGAAATGTTGAGATAAAACGAAGCAATAATCCCACTCAAAATTGAAAACACTGAAAAAAATTCTGCCCACATCAACGTTTTTAAGAAACCTTTTTTTAATTGTAGGGCGGTAATTACCGGTATTACTAGAAGAGCAGAAATAAGCAATATACCAACAACCGGAATGGCAATAGTAATTGCTGTAGCCGCGATAATGATAAAAATGTTGTTAAATATTTTAACTGGGATACCACTAACTCGAGCGGCGTCTTCGTCAAAAGAAATATATACAAGCTGTTTGTAAAAAAACAGCATTAAAACAGCAACCACAGCGCTCATTACGCCGATCAAAGCAATATCGCTTGAGCGCACGGTGACGATGCTGCCAAACAAGTAGCTGAACAAATCCACATTAAAACCACGCGAAAGCCCGATGAGCACTATGGCGACGGCTAAACTACCTGATAAAAAAATAGATAAGGCCGTTTCACCGTAGACTCTTTTGCTGGTCCTTAAACGTTCGATGGCCAGAGATGAAATGGTTGAAGCGCCGAGGGCAGTAAAAAGAGGGTTGAGATGTAGTAATAGCCCAATGGCGATTCCAGCTAAAGAAACATGAGAAAGAGGGTCGGCAATAAGTGAATAGCGTCGTAAAACCAAAAAAATTCCAATCAGTGGCGCTACCAAACCAATCAGCAGTCCCGCTTCGAGCGCGCGTACCATGAAGTCATATTGTAAAATCTCAAACATAGTATTTTCGTTTTCTATTGATGAAGAATTTGCTTGATGTTTTTGCCGTACAATTTTTCTAAGTAATTATCCATGAAAAATTTCTTTGGTTCCCCATAATAAACCAACGTTTGATTGATGCAGGCGAACTCTGTAACTTCTCCCGCAATTACATCAATGTCGTGTGAAATAAGAATTAAAGTAATATTTAGTTCTTGGTTAAGTTTGCGAAGGAGTAGATAGAATTGTTCTTGATTTTTTACGTCCACACCCACCGTTGGCTCGTCGAGAAAAATAATCTCCGGATCACCTACAAGCGCGCGAGCAATAAAGACGCGTTGTTGTTGACCGCTCGAAAGATTACCGATTAAGCGATCCCGATACTCGAACATTTCTACCTGTTTCAACGCATTCGTAATCGCTTCATCTCGACTGGGATTATTTTTTCCATTAATTCCCATTTTCACCACCTCGTAAACAGTGGCAGGGAACATCGCGTCGAAGTTTATAGCCTTCTGAGCTACATAACCAATTTTGGACCATTGTTTAAAATTGCGCGAATCAGTTCCGAAAAGTTTAACTTTCCCAGATGTTGGTTTTAACAGACCAACCATGATTTTTAACAAAGTTGTTTTTCCGCTGCCATTTGGTCCGATAATACCAAGATAATCACCTTGATGAATTTGCAAAGTGATGTTTTTTAAAACAGGAGTTGAACCGTATGAAAAAGAGATATTCTCTATTTCGATTATATTTTTTTGGTGGTTTACTGACATTGGAGAG
Organism: Candidatus Magasanikiibacteriota bacterium; assembly: GCA_031972655.1. GTDB lineage: Bacteria > Patescibacteriota > Patescibacteriia > Magasanikbacterales > GWA2-37-8 > DALYEE01. The sequence goes on along the minus strand of DALYEE010000027.1, from coordinate 2,939 downwards.
CGATTTTAAGTTGGTTTAAATTCGAACGCATCTCGGTAAAGTAGTTTTTTCCTTCGGCAATATCTTGCATACTTAAACCTTCGAGGGGATTTAGAACTAAAGTTTTTGCACCCACTTCATTGGCTATTGTTTCGGAAAGTTTCGGACTGACCAGGCTTTCAAAAAAAATGTATTGCACATTATTTTTTTTGGCAAAATCCGAGATAGTTTTTAAAGTCTGTAGAGTCGGTTCTTCGTCTGGGGAAAGTCCGGCTATCGCTAGTTGGTTGAAGCCGTATTCTTTTGCCAAATATCCAAAAGCCGCATGTGAAGTTATGATATCTTTTTTAGTGCATTTGCTCAAGCCAGAACGGTAATCTTTATCAAGCATTTGCAGCTTTTCTTTTAACATATTCGCACGAATCAAATAATCATTCTTATTATCGGAGTCCACAGTAATTATTTTTTGCAAAATAATATCAATTTCTTTTTCGGCCAAAACAGGACTCAGCCAAAAGTGTGGATCGGTAGGAGCGGTATTGTTATTTGGCGATTCTGTTTTAAGCTCATCGGCGATAACAAGAATCTGAACTGGCTTATTTTTTAGCGAGGTAATAATTTTAGTGCTCCATTTTTCAAAAACAGTACTGTTTATAATAAGCAGCTTGCTCTGGTAAATCTTTACCAAATCTTGCGGGGTCAAATCATAATCGTGTGGTTCGGTTCCGGCCGGAGTTAAATTTATTACCTCCCCGCCGTTACCAACAATTTCAGAAGTAAAAAAATATAGGGGATAAAAAGAAGTCGCAATTTGTAACCCGCTACTTGCAGTTTGTTTTTTAGGTAAAAACTGCCAAACGAGAATTCCTCCGATGAACAGAGATATTAGCGCTATAAGAATGTTTTTTTGCTTCATAGAATGGGGGTATGTATGAATATCTTAATGCAACTGAGTTGCTTTAACATAGTATCAACAAAGAGCCTGGGTGTCAAATGAGTGTGGTAGGAATCAGGAAGTAGGAATCATGAGTAATGGAAAAGCTACAAAAGTATCATTGAATGACAAATATGTGGCCCTTAATTCTTAATTTCAGATTCATAATTCAACATCCATCCTGCAGACGCTCTTTTTAAACAAAATTCTACATAATCGGGAGTATTCTTCCCCAATGCTTCCAATATTATGAAAGATATACTAGGCTGAAGTTGTACTATATAAGATAAGGAGGTCAAAATGCTTAAAAAGGCTACTGTTAGCCATTTTTGTAAATAAATAACTTTTGTATGTCCCAATTGTGGCTGAAAATTAAGGAAAAACTAGTTTTATTAAGGAACAAAAAGAAATACGTAGCCGCATTTGTAATTGTCGTGGGTGGTTTGGGATATTGGGCATATAATAAGCAAACTCAAGCCAAGGCCGCGGCACCTCGCTATGTTGTTGCTACGGCCGAAAAAGGGACCGTTGTGGCTTCCTTGAGTGGCACTGGCCAGGTGGTGGCACTAAATAAAGTAGAACTAAAACCATCTGGATCGGGTGTAATTACTCAAGTTAAAACAAAAATTAATACTCATGTTAAAGCGGGTGATGTTTTGGTTATATTAGACCAGCGCTCCGCTGCGTCTAGTGTTGCTCAAGCCAGAGCAAGTGTAGCTTCCGCGCAGGCCAACTACCAAAAACTAGTTGCCGGTTTGTCGCCGCTCGAAAAAGCGACCTATGAACCGCAGATTGCTTCTGCTGAGGCAGATTATTTAAAGGCACAAACGGATGCCTCTTCTTCTATTAAATCTGCTGAGCTTTCTCTGCAAGCAGCACAAAATAATCTTAACCAAGCCACGGGCGGCGATTCTAGCCAGGTTGTCATGTCTGTTTATGAAGATACGGTTGATTTGTTGCAAGGGCTACTACCCAAATTTAATGATCTTTTAAACCAGGCCGACAATATTTTGGGTCTAGATAACACCGCTGCTAATGCGGATTTTAAACAATATTTAGGATTGCTCAACCAAACCTATCTCAATCAAGCTTATTCCAACTATACATATGCTAAGGTGCAAATTGCCGAAAGTCGAGGTTTGATTGAAAAGCTAAACGGCAAAAGTAACCAGGCAGACATCGATGTGGCTTTAAATTCATCACAAGATTCAATCGTTAAACTCAATGCCCTACTTACCTCTATTAGTGACACCCTAAACAACACCTATCCCTTGGGAAGTTTAACCAACTCGGTTTTAGATTCTAAAAAAGGATCAATCAGCAGTGCGCGTTCTTCGGCAATCAGTTCAGGCGCATCAATTACGAATCAAAAACAAGCTATCGTAACCGCCAAAAATAGCCTGTCCAACTATCAGATTGATTATGATAAGGCTGTGCAAAATTTGGCCCAGGCCAAGGCGAATGCCGAAAGCAGTATTCGAAACAAAGAACTTTCTTTGAAGCAAATCCAAAACAATTTTGCTTTAAAAAATGAACCTGCAAGCGCAGCAGATTTAGCAGTAGCAAAAGCACAGATTTCGAATGCCTTAGCACAATTGCAATCTGCCGAAACGCAATATCAAAACAATATAATCAAAGCCCCGTTTGAGGGTGATGTGGTAGCGTTGACAGCACAAGTAGGAGACCAAGTTGGATCGGGTACTACGATTGGAACTTTAATTACCAACCAAAAAGTGGCGCAAATTTCTCTGAACGAAGTGGATGTAGCTAAGATTAAACTAGATCAAAAAGTTAATTTAACGTTCGATGCCGTAGACGGCCTTAATATTAGCGGTCACATTAGTTTGATAGATGCGTTAGGCACTGTAACTCAAGGTGTGGTGAACTACACTGTTCAAATTAGTTTTGACACCCAAGATGAACGAATCAAACCCGGCATGAGTGTGCGGGCAGCGATTATTTTTGATGCTAAGACCGATGTGGTAGTAGTACCAAACAGTGCGGTAAAATCATTTGGCACGCAGAG
>DALYEE010000026.1:3941-12843 GCA_031972655.1 Candidatus Magasanikiibacteriota bacterium | reverse complement strand
CTTTTGCCAGATCCATCGACAATGCATTATCTGGTGTGCACCACATAAATGAGCTGCCTTCATTTGAATCGAGCAACACCTCATTTTCCTCAGTTTCAAGAAGGCAATCAAAATAAATAACATGAATTGATCTATAAAAATCGGGCGGATTTATTATTTCGCCATGGTTAAAAACCATAATTGGTTTGGCATTCAAGCCGGTCTCTTCTTTGGTTTCTCGAACAGCTGCTTCAAGAATAGTTTCACCTGGCTCAATATGACCTCCGGGCAATGTCCATTTACCCTTATGTTTTGGCGAACACACAAGAAGAATTTTTCCTTCCGTGTTTCGTAATGTTATTGCACACGTAATTTCAATACCTTTTGGAAATACTTTCTCTATCATAGATTAAAATTCTGCCCATTTTTACGTCGAATGCGGTCTTTGTCAAAAAAAGTCTTTGATTGAGCGTTATTTAATTGCTCCGAGGGCTGGGATCGAACCAGCGAAATCCACGTTAACAGCGTGGCGTTGTACCACTCAACTACCTCGGAATGGTTATACACTTAAACGTATTATGATTTTAAATTACTGTCAAATAAAATTTGCGGGTCATACCTCGTCCACGTTTGTAGAGACGCATTGCAATGCGTCTCTACTTTCGAAAAAACCATAATTTTAGTACAATATAGGTAGTCTTAAAAATAAAATCAAAAGCATATGAAATATTTCATGCGCACGGCGTCGATTTGCCAAATTATTTTTTTGGAAATGATCGGCATTGCTTGCACTTCTTCGGTGATCGCCAATATCCTAGGAATGTTTATGCTCTTTGGTTGCGAATCTATTGGCAAAGTAGACGCTTACTTGATTATTTCTATCCTGCTTGGTGCATTTTGTTTATACATTGTCTTTCGAGATATTTTTATACCACACTATAGCAAAGCATCATTTCGTCCGGTTTTAAAAATGAATCGCTTGATGATTCCCAATCCATTCTTGGGTGAAAGCCAATACGAATTCCCTTCTACTCACCCCAGCTATATCTTTGCCGATTTGGCAGCAATTTTGTTTGGTGCTTTCTTTTATTGGGTAGGCAACAATAAACCAAGCGTTGCAGGTTGTGCTTTTGAATACAATTATTTATTTGGACATTTCATGCTCGCAATTCCTTTGCTTTTCCCTGTCATTCGCTTGGCTTGGTGGTATATTTTTAAAAAGAAACTACCGGAAGCTCAATGTAAAAAAGCCTGGGTACCTCTGGCATATTTTTGGGGCATTGTACTTGGCGCACTTTTGCTCATACTTATTCTCTCCAAACTTTCTTGGCAATAAAAATTTACCTAAAAAAATAAAGGGCGAGTTCTACACTCGCCCTTTAAATATATACCTAAACTTCTTTTCGTTCTTTTTTACGGATCAAATACCAGTGATATGAAAATAGTGGGATTGCAACGATAAGCATGGAAATACTCCACACCATAGTTCGTTGAAAATCGGCTTTAGCATTTTGCTCTTGTTGTTTTTTGTTGATTTGCTCTTGCTTAGCACACTGCTCTGCACTAATCGCCGGCTGACCTGCGTAGACATTTCCGTCGCATCCAGGGGCAGGGTATGAATAGAAGTTGTTAGCACTTTTGAAAACATATGTTTTTAAAACGCTATCAATAATAGTGGCGGTAGAAATCACCATCATCATGAGTGCTACAAAAGAAACGAGATACAAATAAATATTTTTGATCACTGTTCCGCGAGATGAAGTTTGTTCCATATCTTTTTATTTAAAATTAAGTTAACGTATACCAATTAATTTTCGAACTCCCTCCATAGTTTGTTCTGCGACCTTTTTGGCTTGCTTTGCACCCGATTGTAATATTTCTTCCACAGCCTTTTTATTTTTTAATAAATCGGCTCGCTTGGTTCTAAATTCGGCAAAGTGATCTGCAATACTGCCGGCTAGTTCTTTTTTCAAATCCCCATAGCGGATAGATCCGTTTTTTTCTGCTTCCGAAAATACCTTGTATTTTTCTGCGCTTCCAAATTCTTTGAGTAGGCCTAGCAAATTTTGCACTCCTGCTGATTCTCCCCCACCTTCCGTTGCAGTGACTGCTTTTTTCAATTTGGCTTCTATAGCACTCGGCTCATCCATCAAATCCAAAACGTTTTCTGCCCCATCACTTTTACTCATTTTTTTAAGAGGCTGCACCAACGACATTATTTTGGATGTTTTAGTTAAAAGAGGTTTAACTTCCGGAAAAAATTCTCCGAAACGATTATTAAACCAACGAGCGATATCTCGTGTTAATTCCAAATGCTGTACCTGGTCTTTGCCAACCGGAATGGTGGTTGCTTTATAGAGCAAAACATCTGCTGCTTGTAGAATTGGATAATTTAATAATCCGGTATTAATATTTTTATCCTGTTTTTGTGACTTATCTTTAAACTGCGTCATTCGTTGTAGTTCTGACAAGGGAGTGACACAACTCAAAACCCAAGCTAGCTCAGTATGCTCAGGTACATGCGATTGCACAAACAGACAAGTTTTTTTTGAGTCTATCCCAGCGGCCAAAATTTCCGCTGCTGTAACGAGTGTTTGTTCTCGCAATTTTTCTGGCGGAATATTACTTGTCAAAGAATGTAAATCTGCAATAAAAATAAACATCTGATATTCACCACTGTTTTGCAACTCCACCCAATTTTTCACTGCACCCAAATAATTACCCAGATGCAAATTACCTGTTGGTTGAATCCCCGAAAAAATTACTGGTTTAGACATATTTACAAATCAAATATATTCTTACTTATAAACCAGTTTACCAAATGAGTATGATTTAGCAAATTTGTTTAATAATGATACCGACGATTACTCAAAATCATGAAGCTACGATAGAGTTGCTCGAGTAGAAAAATGCGCGCCATTTGGTGGGTAAACGTAAAATTAGAAAGCGAAAGCAAATGTGTTCCCATTTTTTTCAATTCTTGATCCAACCCCAGAGGCCCGCCGATTACAAACACAAACGTACTAGTATTTTGAAACGATTTTTTAATTTCTTCCGCAAACTCCATGGAAGAATACTTTTCACCCGTTTCATCCAAAATAAAAATAAAAGCATCCCTAATTTTCAACAGGATGCTTTTTATTTTTTCTGCTTCTTTCTTTTTTATACCATCAATCGCATCACGATCACCAAAAGACTCTTCTCGTGCTTCGTGGATAATCACTTTGGCATACGGCGTTAGACGCTTTACGTATTCGCGCTCAGCATCTTGCCAATATGGTTCTTTTAATTTCCCCAGCGTTATCAAATGGATAGTAAGCATATAAAATACTCCAACTATAAACATTAAGCCGGTGAGGAAATTATTAAATTGAGGTTCAAATCAACTCCACCCTAAAAATTTCCCCTCCCATAAATCTCTAACAAATTAGAGACTTGTGTATGAGTGGGTGGAATTGAAATGAAAAAAGATTAAAAAGGTTTAGCGAAATTTTTTCTGATTCTTCGTCATTCTGCTATACAACTTCGCTTTTCGGGTCAAACGGTTCCGCCAAATACTCTGCGAGCCTCTCTGTTGCCGATTTGGAGCGAGCTGACATTTTCGACTACCAACCGGACGAAAATGTTGAGCGGGATTTTGGTGTTGATGATTAAGCAGCAAGCGAGGATAATAATGCGGAATGCTTTTTCTCGATCGAGAACCTCGATTATCAGCTTGCAAAAGTTCAGCAAATACTTGTCTGTTCATGGCAATTTCCTCCTTTTTGATCTATAATACTAGATATCATGCAAGAAAGATGGTGTCAATTTTTAATGAAATATTGTCTAAAATAACTTTAAAAATATGGGGTACGAAGGAGTAGCTTCTTTTAATAATGAAATAAAAGGTGCAATGATCGAAGGCGAAGTAGACTTGATTTTGGAGCACCATAAAAATGATGGCCCTAACGCCAAAGATTTTGTGGGTATATATAGTGAAGAAGAGATAAGGAGAGATCTTCAGGATGTGGTGAAAATAGAAGGTCGTTTTAGTGAAGAGGGGGGCAAAAAAAGTAAGGCTTTGGAATCAACTATTGTTGGCATGGCTGGTTTTGACTGGTTTGGGGTCGATTCTAAAATGGGTTCCGCACATAAATTTGATGACTTACTTCAGTAAAACAGATGCTTTTCTAGAAATTCCCCGATCTAGGAAAGAAAAAGGGCGAGATCAAAAGCCACAACGTCTGGCTTTGGCGCTTGACTCTACTTCAGATAGAAGAGAACAGGTTCTTGCCGATAAACTTACTATAAACACTAAAAAAATTGTGGGAGTTGGTGAAAAAAAACCTAGTGTAAAATACTTTGAATCTAAAATTGAAAAGGTTAAAAGACCAGACGGAACGAAAGTTCCTTTTCGCGGCAAATTAGATTTTATCTTACCGGTAGTTATTGGTCTGGATTCTAGTCACGCCAACAACATCATGTCGCTTTACGCCAGATTTTTGAAATTAGAGCAATTACAAAAGCGCACACCAGATCAAGTTAAAACACGCGCTGAGCTAATCAGAGAAATCTCCAACCATCCTGCTCAAGTCATTTTTCTTCGTCAAATTTCTGAACAACTTTCAATGTACATTTCTATTTTAGAAAAATCAGACCATTCCGAAAAAGACAATTTAATTCCTCAAATTTTACAACTACAAAAAACTTTTGAAGATATTCAAGGTGATAAAATCAAAATCGATCCTACACCAATTGAAAAAGACCCCGTTTACTTGGCTATAAAAAAAGTTGCGCAAAACATGACTCCGGAAAAAATCGGTCTTACTACAATAACCACTTCTCCTTAATTTTTAAAAACTCATCATTCTTAATCGCCTCACGAGTTTCTTGCATCAGATGCAACATCACATACAAGTTATGAATACTTGCCAAACGCATTCCACTTATTTCATCAGTTGCAAACAAATGGTGGAGGTAAGCGCGAGAATATTTCTGGCAAGTGGCACAAACACAACCCTCTTCCAGCGCTCCGGTATCTTTGGTAAATTTGGCGTTCTTAATGTTCAACCGATGTTTGTTGGTTTTGTCGTATACATAAATCATGCCATGTCTGGCTAGCCGGGTTGGTGCCACACAATCGAACATATCTATACCATGTTCCACTGCTACAAGCATATCCGCCGGGTTAAGCCCTAAGCCCATGGCATAATGCGGTTTATCGGTTGGTAAAAATGGATATACCCAATCCAAAATTTCTGCAGTTGCTTCCATGTTATAACCAATGCTTTCACCCCCTACAGCAATACCATCAAAATCTTGTTCTGCAATAAACCGAGCAGATTCTTCGCGCAAATCTCTGTGTTTTGCCCCCTGAATAATTCCAAACAAAAACTGGCGATAACCATGATATGTTGTATTTTTTTGGTGCGCAACAATAGATTCTTTCGCCCAGCGATGCGTGCGACCAAGTGCTTCTTTGGCATACTCTAAAGTCGCTGTATCCGGTGTGCACTCGTCAAACGCCATAATAATATCCGCACCAAGCTTGTGCTGAATATCAATAGATGTCTCTGGCGTAAACCGATGTGTCGATCCATCAATATGACTCTGAAACGTTACTCCGTTTTCATCAATCTTTACCAATTTTCCTTGTTCTTTTATTTTTGACTCTTCATTTTTGGTAGTTGATGCTTGATACTTACTACTTGATACCTGATACTTTTTTGCTCCCAAACTAAACACCTGGAATCCCCCACTGTCTGTCAAAATTGGCTTTGGCCAATTCATAAACTTGTGCAATCCTCCGAGTTCAGAAATCAAATCCTCACCTGGCCGTAAATGGAGATGATACGTATTACCCAAAATAATTTGAGCCGACATATTTTCTAGATCAGTTTGATCTAGAGTTTTTACCGTTGCCTGAGTACCGACCGGCATAAAAATTGGCGTTTCGATATCGCCATGATCAGTATGGATAATTCCGGCACGAGCGCGTGTTTTTTTGTCTTGGTGGAGGAGGGTAAAGAAGGACACAAAAAATATTATTTAGACTGAAAATAATCGTTAAATGAGAAATCGTTTATAAATGAATTAGGATAATGAAGTTCAACTACGTTTTCAGATAAACCAGGCCTTTCAACCTTAGCTTTGAGGCGAGGAACAATCACCTTACTTAATTCGTTGTACGCCTCAACAGAGTACTCGGTTTGCATTCTTTCAATTCTTTCGCCCAAACGAGACCGACGATAACCCTCCTCACTAAGACGTTGTTTTTGCTTTTGTATATAAGCTTGAATGCCGCCCGGATAATAGGATGGAACACCGAATTGCGGAGAATCAATTCTTAACCGATCAAAATATTTAACTTTTTTTAAACCATCGATATTTTTCATGTTGCAGTAGAATATTTCCATTGTAGTAACGTTTTCAATTCCTTTTAATTGTGAAAAGTCTATTTCCACTCCTGCCAAATATACACTATCTAAAGGGACCTCGGCCACATCTGAAAAATCTAAAACATAAGGTTTAATATTCCCACTCTCAATTTCCTTCATTTTTCCTTGAACAACTGGGGCAAAACTCAAAACACCATTGACCTTAGCTTCGACAATTTGTTGTGGTGATAATTTTAATTCACTTTTTTCTTCTTCTTTTTTATCAGAATCAAAAACATATTCTACATCTGGACTTTCCCAATCCGCACCACCAACTGTTTGGTCTCCATTTTGCTTTTTTAATTTCTCAATTTCCGCTTTCAAATCAGCGGCTTCATCAGGATGTTCTAACTTCCGCTTTCTTTCTATCTCTTCTTTATCTTTTTCCACCGCCACTTTCATTGCATTTTGTGCTTCTTCAAACGATGTTTTTACAAAAGGAATTTCCTTATCTGGGTTATTCATAATGGTACCCTCCCCATAAGCACTTCGAGTGGGAATAACACCCGGTGGGAGCTTATTAAACCCATCCGATGGGCCGCTATCTACATGACCTGATAACTTTTCCTGATTCAAAGTAGTTAATCGGGCGCTTTTTTTAAAACCAAAATAATCATTCAAGGCATTTACGGGATCAATAAAAACAGTACCGTCAATTTTTTCCGGTTGCAAGGGAAAAGGCGTACCTTCGAGCGAATACCACGTATTTTCAATTTTAAGAACTTGTCGAACATGCGGTTCCAGAGAGCCATCTTTCTTCTTTTCCATGCTCAACTGATCTTTAAATTTAAAATCTGGGAAAACTTCTGGAACTGTAGCTAAGAAATATTTATCACGACCATTACAATTGGCTTTTTTCTTTATGCCCTTTTTTTCCTCTTCTTCTGATAAAATAATACCAGACACAAAAGGTTGGTTTGGATCATACGAGCCTTGCCCTTGCGCAATATCATGTAAAATTCTTAAAGGATCTTCACCGGCTTTTGCTCTCTTTTTCCAATCTTCAACCTTTTTCCGGTGATTTGCATATTTTTTATCAGCAGTTTCTTTCGGCATGTTTCCACGAAGTACTTCGTCCTTAAAATAAAACTTTGCCCAATCCACTTTATGCGCCTGGTCTGGCAAAATCTCCGTTTCTCCCTTTTCATTTTTTCCTACCACCAAATTTTTAATCCCCAATTCTTTATCGGATATTTCTCCACTATCTCCACTGAAACGAATGTTGTCTAAAACTCTTTTTTTAATTTCAGATCTATTCCTCAACCAAGCTTCGGCATCCTGCTCCACACTCTTAATTTTTTCCCAAGTTTCCCCAGGGAGATGTGCGGCTTCTACTCCCAAATCATAGGCCTTTTTCGCCGCCGTTTTTACACCCTCCGCTGCAATTTTGGCATATTTCCCCTCACTGACCACTTCCTCTATTCCTGCCGCATGCAAACCAACGGCGGCAGTTAAGACTGCAGCCATTTTTTTATTATTCAGTTTTCCTCGCGTACCGCGGGGGACAATGGGTTTTGTGGCTAATTTTTCGAAATATAAGTCATGTTTATCTTTTGGCACCTCTGGTTTCTCTACCACTTTTTCACCTTGAACATCATCAACTAACACCTCATCTGGGACAGAATCTAGGACGTCTTCTTCCTCATTTTGCCGATTTTCATCTTCCTTACCCCTACTAGACTCATCACTTATAAATCTCCTTAAAAAATCCATAAAATTAATTTAAGAAATAGTAATAACAGTATAGCATTTTAGTCAAAAAACAAAACAGCCAACCAAAAAGCTGCTAGTTAAAATTTCAAAAACATGTTACCATTCTGCACATAAAAATATGATCGATTTTGCAAAAGAACTTAATCAAGAACAACTCGAGGTAGTAGAGAAAGGCGACGGCCCTTGTTTGGTTTTGGCTGGTGCTGGTAGTGGCAAAACACGCGTTATTACTTACCGAGTTGCTTATCTTTTGGAGCAAGGCGTGAACCCGCAAAATATTCTGTTGGTGACGTTCACTAACAAAGCCGCGGAGGAAATGAAAAAACGCGTGCATTCCCTTATGAATGATTTTAAATCTTTACCATGGTCCGGAACATTCCACCATATTGCTTATCGCATTCTCATTCTCTATGCCCCGCTTCTGGGCTACAAACCAAAGTTCAGCATTCTCGATAGCGACGATAGCGAATCTTTGTTAAAATTATGTATCAAAGAAGTAAAAAGTAGTGACGACAAAAAATTTCCTTCTGCGGGAGTAATAAATTCCCTGATTAGTTATTCACGCAACGCTCAGTTGCCACTTGATGATGTGATTGAAATGAAAAATCCGGTTTGGGTAAATTTTGCAAGTGAAATCAAAACCATTGCCGATCGCTATGTGGTAAAAAAGAAAGAAGCTAACGGCATGGACTTTGATGACTTGCTGGTAAATTTTTTACTACTGCTTAATAACGATCAGATCCGTGCCAAATATGCCGAGCAATTTAAATATATCTTAGTCGACGAATATCAGG
>DALYEE010000026.1:0-3931 GCA_031972655.1 Candidatus Magasanikiibacteriota bacterium | reverse complement strand
AATATCAGGACACCAATAAAATCCAGGCATCAATTATTCAAAAACTTTCTTCTATTCATTTTAATATTTTAGTGGTGGGCGATGATGCGCAAAGTATCTACTCTTTCCGGGCTGCCGACATTCAAAATATTTTACACTTCGACAACCACTACCCCGCGACGAAAATTTTTAAACTCGTTACCAATTATCGCTCTACCAAAGAAATTCTGGATGTAGCTAATAATGTCATTGCCAACAACAAAGAACAATTCAAAAAAGAATTAAGACCGTTTAATAAAACTGGCGCGGAGCCGATACTGCAACCACTTGTTGATTCTTCGGCCGAAGCACAGTTTGTAGTGAAAAAAATCCAAGAACACTTAGACAATGATGTGGCACCAAATGAAATCGCAGTGCTCTTCCGCGCTTCACATCATTCACAAATTTTAGAAATGGAACTGGTCAAAGCAGGTATCCCTTATGATTACCGCGGCGGCGTGCGATTCTTCGAACGCGCCCATGTGAAAGATGTTTTGAGTTATTTACGTATTCTCAACAATCTTGCAGACACTGCAGCCTGGCTGCGCGTCTTGATGCATGAAGATGGTATTGGCCCAGCAGGAGCGCAAAAAATTATTGAGCTCATTCGCCAAACAGAAAATCCCGAAGAAATAAAAAATCTTGGCTCACAAATTTCTGGTAGCAAAGTGCAAGCGGGTTGGAAGAGCTTTGTTTCAATTTGGGAAAAAATATTAGCAGCACCCAAAACTTCGCCTTACATTTTGATCCAAGCCATTTTAGACTCGAGCTATCAAGATTATTTAGCTGCCGAATATGTAGACAGCGCGGACCGAATTGATGATTTAAAACAACTTGCTATTTTTGCCGAAAAATATTCCGACCTCGATAGCTTCTTGGCCGAAGCTAGTTTGCAAGAATCGTTTAATGTTCGGGGTAGCCAAAATATTAATCAAACCACAGCCACACAAACACCGAAAATTGTTCTCTCTACGATCCACCAAGCCAAAGGACTTGAATGGACCATAGTTTTTGTCATTCATCTGACCAACGGATCTTTTCCAAATGAACGGGCGCTCAAAGAAAACAACGGCCTGGAAGAAGAGCGTCGACTATTTTATGTGGCGATCACGCGTGCCAAGGAACATTTATGCCTCACCTACCCCATGACAGGTGGGCACTATGGCGATTTTTTGGTCACACCAAGTTTATTTTTAGATGAAATAAAACGCGATTTACTAGACGACCGTTCCTTATTATCAGTCAGTAGGGGTCAGGGGCTCCTGACCCGGAACGACCTCAACGACGGTGACATCACCTACGTTTCTGAAGACGAACCCGCTTACTCCAAACTAATCAAAATTAAACCAGGTAGCTTTTTGCAAGAGATTGAAGATTTGTAAAAAAAATTCTATACAGTTTTTTTAATATAATTTTTAATCAAGTTATAGTAGGTTTCCAAAGAGGCAATGTCTACCCACTCTCCTACCGCATGATGATTACCCCCCTCAGGTTGGCTCATAATAACGGGGATATTATATTCCGCATAATGTCGTGCATCCGAAGAGCCGTGGGTACTAGAAAATTTGGCATTCAGACCACTTTCTTTTAAACTCGAAATATAATTTTGTACTAACGGGTTATTTGTATCGAGCTGTGTCATTGCTCCAGATAAAACTAACTCAACGTTTACTTCTTCGCCTGCGGCAAATGAAATTTTTTTATATAATTCTGTTAAAGTAATTTCTTCAGTGTAACGAACATCTAGCTCAGCAGAAGCTTCTGACGCAACTTGATTAAAGGTTGATCCACCACTTATCTTTCCAATGTTAAGTGTGTGCACCCAATTTCCTTCCGGATGTTCGGGAAGGGGTGTAAAAAATTTTTTTATATTATCAATAGCCTCGAGCAACGAATCAAAGGCGTTTTTTCCGAGCCACGGCCGCGAGCCGTGTGCGGGCGTGCCCACAGAACTTAACTTAATACGTAAAAAACCTTTTTCTTTACTAATAATGGTTTGCGGATTCATACCTCCGTCCGGCAACACTACCACCTCTGAACGATAGCCTTGTTCTAATAAAAATTTTGTCCCGTTCATTCCACCCATTTCTTCATCACCTGTAATTATCAAACCGAAATTATCATTTGTTTCTGCCAATTCTTTTGTAACGTACATCAAAACACCTAGTCCACTTTTCATATCGAGCGCTCCCCGTCCGTACAGACGAGTCTCATCCACAAATGGTTTAAACTGATCATCATTTCCTTCAACAACATCCAAATGTCCAGCTAAAAAAATTTTTGGTGTCTGAGTATTTTTGGTAATTACCAAGGATGGAACATTGTTATGTTCATATCGTTTTACTTCTAAATTTGTTCCTGCAAAAAAATGTTCGATAAATGTTGCGCATTTATTAAGCTCAACTATCCTGCCAGCTGTTGAACGGAAACAAATTAACTCTTTAACAAGATTGATAACTTCAATTTCGTTATACATATAAAATTGCTTAATGCTTTTTACATACGCAGTTATACCATCTTGTAATGATTTTTAAAAATTCGTTCTATAAAAAAATATCATTCCAATTAATTGGAATGATATTTTCTGGCCCAAGATTTTTCTTGGGCAATCCATCCTTACTTCTTCGTCACGCAATAAATTTGAGTACCATAACCACCATTCTGCAACAGATTATAACCAATCAGAGTACCAGCAGAAATTGGTGCAACAGACACTCCAACAAAAGAAAAAATCTCTTTATTCTCAACTTGGCAATTAACAGCACAACCTCTAAGACCATAATTAATGGTCACGCTAACGCAGCGGTATGCAACTGGACTATTGCCATATGAACAATCGGCTGTTTTAGAGCTTTTGATGAGGGTTTCAACGGCGCTTGAGCACTGCTCTTCAACCGCAGAACCACCGCAACCTGCTGCAAAATGAGCACCGACCATAAGGATAGCCAACCGAATATTGCGAAAATTCATATCACACCTCCTTAAGCCACTCTTAATGGCTTACGTGACACCCATCAAACCATACCGCGTAACACCAGTCAAGGCATTTCAATTGACAAACTGGCTAGCCATTGGTATTGTTGCTAGTCTTTTTTTGGTAAAAAAAGACTAAGGAGGTTGCCAATGGCAACAAGAATTAGAGCGATCATTTTACATAAGCGCCCACATGGCGATGAGATTTTGGCGGTTTGGATATTAATGAATGCTTTTGCTTATGCTGCGGAGAATCTATTCCCCGGCATCACCACAGCAAAAATCATCTTCGTGGATGCGGGAACAGTTTTTTCCAATCCCTCTGCAGATAAAATGGAACAGCAAGGCATACTTTGCATTGGCGTGGGTGGTGGCCGCTTTGATGAGCACCCTCACGGTAAAAAAGCACGCCCAAATGGCGAGTGTGCAGCTACCCTAATAGCTGCGGAACTAGGCGTAAATTATGATTCATTACTGAAGCCGCTACTAGATTACACCACCCGCGTTGACTTGGAGGGTAAAGATGACCCATTTGATTTGTTCAATCTCATCAAAACACTACAGCTGCAAGCCAAAACTGATCAGGAGATGACAAATGTCATTCTGTGGTCCGTGGCTGCGCTTAATGCTTGGTGGGCTTGGCGAAAGAACCCGCGAGGCTTTTATGATGACAATATGCTTCAGTTGTTTGATCTAATAATGACTGATGAATACCGCAAAAGCGCGCAAATCGAAAAACATTTCAGCCAGTGTTTAAGGGGTGGGTTTCGCCGCTTTAGCCTCGGGCGGCTGGCCTATTTGGTCAGCCTACACCCCAGCTTGGGCCCAAACTCCGTTTTCAGGCAAGATCTAGGCGTATTTGAACGTGGAATTGCGTATGCCAGAATGTGGGCAAACCGCGTGCTCGTCGCCAAGGTTGAAGAGCAAAAACATTTCGACA
>DALYEE010000025.1:0-13150 GCA_031972655.1 Candidatus Magasanikiibacteriota bacterium | reverse complement strand
TGACAGGAAAGAATTTGAACCTCCCGATTCTGAACAACGTTTTATTCAAAGCGAGTCAGCAAGGGGTAGATGTGAGTGCTACCAACCTTGATTTAGGCATCACCGTTGCTCTACGCTCGGTGGTGGAAGAGCCCGGTAGTTTCACCGTCCCAGCCCGAACAATCACCGATTTCATTTCTTTGCTTTCTGAAGACAAAGTTGATTTGGAAGTTAAAGAGAATGAATTGGTAATTCGTTGTGGAAAAACAACAACAAAAATAAAAGGGACTTCTGCCGAGGACTACCCAATTATCCCCGCCATAGAGAATGGACAAGAATTTAAACTTGATGCATCCGAATTTAAATTCGGTTTATCACAGGTTCTCTCGTCTGTAGCTAAAAATGATATTCGTCCTGAACTTAGCGGGGTGTTTTTTGGCTTCAATGTTTATAATAAACCAGGTTTGACCTTGGCGGCAACGGACAGCTATCGTTTGGCACAAAAGATTGTTTCACTTGCGGATGGTAGTAAAGAAGAGCTCCGGGTGATTGTTCCTGGTAAAACGGCTCAAGAGATTTATCGGTTACTAACTTTGGGAGTGCCTTCAGCGGAAGAAATCGATCAAAAAGTACGATTGATTATTAATGGAAACCAACTGCAGCTTCATTATGGAACCGTTACTTTAGTTTCTCGGCTAACTGAAGGGCAGTATCCGGATTATATACAGATTATCCCCAGCGAATTTAAAACTACCGCACTTATCCCCACGGATCAGTTTATAAAAGAGGTAAAAGGGGCGGGGTTGTTTACCACCACTGGAGTAAATGCGGTTAGTTGTGTGCTGGAGCCAGAAAAAAACATGGTTCAGCTTTCTTCTACTTCTACCCAAACTGGCGAATATGTTTCGGAGATTGGTGGTGAGGTAAAAGGAGAAAAGAATAATATTTTGCTAAGTTTCCGCTATGTTCTAGAAGGTTTACAACATGTAAGTTCGCCAAAAGTGATGTTGAAAGTGATTAATGCTGATAGTCCTTGTATTTTGGTTCCGGATGGAGACTCATCCTTCCTTTATATTGTGATGCCGATTAGACAGTAAGATATTTTGAAGTTTAAAAAAATAATCCTTAGAAATGGGGGTTATTTTTTTACTATTTTAGCTATGCTTATTCTAGTTGACAGGATAATTATAAACATGGTTAGCTGAGCCTGTTAGTTCCGCTTGGGGCGGAATAAAACGGAGGAGTAATGAAAAAACAAAGACAGGTTATAGATTCAGCTTTTCCCGGAAGAAGTAGTGTTAGAGTAAGTGCAGAAATGAGAGGAACAAATAGATTGGTTATTGCTGTTGTTGGAGAGGGGGTTGAAACTGCAGGTTTGAGCCAAATACAACAAGTTCTGACTGTTATATCAAGCATGTTTTGTGTGGCTGGAACGGAAGAAAGAACAGCCTCTTCAATCATAGAACTGCTTAATCAACCTGTTAAGTGGTTGTTAAGCCAGGGGGTAAAACCCTGGATCGTGAAAACGTTGAGGCGCCGGAACTGCAATGTTTTTTATGTCGGCGACCTTGCCTGTTTGAATAGAACACAATTCCTTGTTAAGTATAGTCAGTATTTGGGGGCCAAGCCCTTTGATGAAATTGAAGCAGTGTTTAAGGGCCTCGGACTTTCAATTGGTATGGATGTAAAAGGTTGGACTCGACCACGAACGCCAAAGAGCCCAGTTCGTGGTATAAAAAAATCCCCGGCGAAATGACCTAGATAAGGGTTATTTCGTCCCCCCTTCTTTTGCTTGATTCCGTTGGTAGAAGAAGAAAAACAATCCCGACTGTAGGGATTGTTTTTTGATTGACAAATAACCAATATTTATGATTAACTAAGCGGTCTGCTCAGAAAATACCTGAGACAGATAAGGAGAAGTAAGATGAGCCGAAAAAAAAATCAGCCCTTTGATTGGTTTTCTGAAGCCGATTGGTCAAGATTATTATATCAAAGTTATGCGCGGATGCTTTTGAACGATCAAAGTTTGCTTGGAGTAGATTTACGGGGAGTAGATAAAACAGCTCTAACACATCTTGAGCTTAATCCGGTAACGCTTGGAAGACATGTTTGTCGCCTGGTAAGACTGAAAGAAAAATTGGAGCAAGTTGAGGGTTTAAGTTCTACAACTACACCTTCTGTTTTGGCTAAGAATCTTCGAACCTCGGTGAGGAAAGTAGTTTCAAGTTTGGGTGTGATAAAGGATCAGGTAGGTAGTTTTGAAGCGCCGAACGATGTTGCGCCTCCACAGGGTGAGATCGCATCCAGAAGTCAGAATTCTGGGGAATTGACCCAACCCGCAACTGATATTCTGGACCAAGAAATTTCGTTTCTCGGTTTTCGCGATTATTTGACAGCAGATATTATTCGACGAACCGGTGTTAAACATATAAGACCCTTGCTGCTTTTAACTGAAGACGATTTCAAAGAATGTATGCAAGGAATTATGAGTGATGAATCATTTGAATCAATCAAAGCGGTGCTAGCAAAGCACGGTTTGAAGTTTTCGGAAGAATAATAGAAAAAATTGGACAAAAAGCATGTTGGGGAACGGCTTTTTGTCCCGACATTCTCTGCAAATTTACAACAAAAGTTTGCAAAGAATGAAAAACATCCCAACTAAGTCGGGATGTTTTTGTTTTTAATCCGCTTGATTTTAGATTGCAGCCCCAGATCCATTTGCTGCTCCCAAAAAAGTAGAAATAATGAAAGTAGTAATGCTGTATGAAAAAATTATGATCATAATCCCTACAACGGAGCTAACCAAAATCTTTTTAGCTGTGCCGGTTTTTTCTTCATTTCCGCCAGAGATCATCCACAAAAAACCCGCATAAAAAATATTCAAAAACAAAAACAAGCCCAGCAAACTAAGGGCAATACGAATCATATTATTGATCAGGGCGGCGATGTTTAAGGCGGGTAGTGGAAAGCTGTTTCCAAACACATCAAAACCCTGCCAAAGCGGATGTGACGCACTATTGATAGTAGAAGGTGCGTCCAAAGACGAGGTCGAGTTGAGGCCGGCCTGGGTTGTCGAAGATAAAACTGCAGACATGAAATTTTTTATTTGATTGAGATGGTAACACTTTTTTCGGAACTGTTTCCGTTCGTATCGGTCATTACTCCTTTTAGAGTATAAAGACCGGGTAAGGGGATCTTTTTCCAGGTGAAAGATAGTTTGTTGTCAGTTGGTTGGTCTGCTTTATCAAAGGTGTAGACAAGTCTGTTTTCTTTCTCAGAAATCAAGTAAATTTTTACATCTTTTATAAGCGTCCAATTATTAACGGTTATTCCAACGGGGAAAGGAAATTCGGTGGTTGATAAGGATAATGGTGAAGAAATATTCCAATCAAATCTTGCTCCCGCATCTTCGACATCCAAGAAAAACCGGCTCTCTTTTACCGCCCAGTTGCCAAGATCATCAACCACAATCACCTGCAAAGAGTGTTCTCCTCGACCAAGATTCTGAGTATTGAGCGTTAAACTAAATGGAGCGGTTTGGCTTGTTCCAACAGTATTTCCATCGACTTTAAAATTTGCTTGCATTATTCCTCGAGGAGCTGAGGCGGAAATCTTCACCTCAACTGCTTTACCACTAATAACTTGCCCAGCAGTAGGCGAAGTTATTTCAAGCGTTGGAGTAAATTCGTTTTTCGGACCCTCGATGTTGTCATAATCAGTCGGTGGTGGGTCAAGGGAAATGTTTTTACCGGCATCTTGTTGTTTTTTTACCCAAGCCTGGAGAGCATTCTCCCAAGATTGGTATTGTGGGTTGTCTTGAGGGTTCAGAGGTTCAGGTCCGCGTGGATCAATTGGGTCTACATAAAACAATATATCATGTGGCATGAGGAAGGTTTTCTGAACGATAAGATGAGGAGGCGTAGAAGAAGTCGCAATTTTCCCATTTGAAATATTAATTGGCAAGGTAATTCCCCCATCCTTACCGTTTAATACAGGTTTATCGCTGTCATTTTTTGGCGGAGTAGGAAAGTTTTCGGGAGGAGTATCTTTAAGAGCAGTTTTCATGAATTTGTTCCAAATTTGTCCGGCCAGATTTTCTCCACCGCCACGCATTGGGGAAGGTTTAGTGTTACCAACCCACACCCCAACCGCCAGAGATGGGACATAACCCATGGTCCAAGCATCTTTGTTGTCGTTCGTAGTACCAGTTTTTGCAGCTACTGGTCTGTCTGGAAGAGTTAAGTTATTTTTGCTACCAAAAATATACGCACGGGCCTGATTGTCGCTTAAAACGTTCGACATTAAGGCGGCAAGTTCTGGTTTAACAGTCTCTTTTCCTTCTGGTTCTTTTGCTTCATAAATAGTGTTTCCGCGATCGTCTTCAATTTTTAAAATAGATTGAGAGGGAAAATATGTTCCATTATTTGCTAACGCAGCGTAGGCAGCGGTATGTTCGAGTGGAACAATTTCCGCGCCGCCAATTACCAAACTCAAACCATAATCTCCATCACGCAAAGTTGAGTAGCCAAAGCGATCAGACATAAAATTGATTGATTCTTTGTAGCCCAGCATGGCCATAGTTTTAACGGCTGGCACATTCAACGAACCTTGCAAAGCTTTACGCATAGTAAGAAGGCCGTATTCTTGGTTGGTAGCATTTTTTGGATTAAAAACAGCCCGACCATTTCTTTGATCAAAGTCTACTCGAATATCATAGAACATTGTTTCCGGAGTAAAACCTCTTTCGAAAGCAGCTAAATAAATAAATGGTTTCAGGGAAGATCCGGGTTGGCGGTTTTTGGAAAGAGCTACATTATATTGTCCATCAATATCATTGTTGAAATAATCACGTGACCCGACCATGCTGATGATTTGTCCGTTTTTAGGATCAATGGCTACCAAAGCGGCGTTGTTAGCATTGTTTTCTTTGGCAAATTTGTCGCCAAATTCTTTTACAATCGCTTCCGCGGACTTTTGTTTTTCAAAATCAAGGGTAGTAATAATTTTATAACCTCCGGTCGTCAAATCGTTGGAACCAATAAGTTTTTCTAATTGATCTTCCACGTAGAAAACAAAGTGTGGTGCTTCCAAAATACCCTTTCCCCTATTGAGTGAAAGCGGAGAGTCTTGGGTGGCTTTTTTTTCATCAAGAGTAATGTAGCCTTGTTCATTCATCAATCGCAGTACTACATCACGACGATTTTTTAGCGCTTCTGGATCATTCAAATAATGGCTGGGGCTTTGAATAAGCGCCGCGAGAGTTGCTGCTTCTTCAAGATTTACGTCTTTGGCATTTTTTTGAAAGTAGCTTTGGCTGGCCGATTCCACACCATAATTGATCGAACCAAAAGAAATTTCATTTAAATAAATTTTTAAAATATCATCCTTAGAATATTGTTGTTCTGCTTTGATGGCCAAAAGAGCGTCGCGAATTTTTCTGGTTAGAGTCCTTTTGTTTCCGGTAATGACATTTTTTACGAGCTGTTGAGTAAGTGTTGAAGCGCCACCCGAGCCGGTTTTGCGACCAATAAGGTTGTTAAAACCCGCACGCAGAATACTTATTATTCTAACACCTTTGTGTTCGTAAAAATGTTTGTCTTCAACTGCAATGGTAGCCTTGATGATTAACGGAGAAATTTGATCGAGATCAACCAGTGTTCTTTTTTCGTCTTGGTAAACTTCGCGCAAGAGATGGTCGCCTGTCCGATCGTATATTTTGGTGCTTTGCGCAATGAGTCGATCAGAAAGACGGTTGGGATCAGGGAGTTCATCGCTAATTTTTATCATTATAATAGTGATGGAAATAAAACCAACTGCCAATAAAACAATTGCGGCAACACCCGCCCTTTTAGACCAGAGCAGCCAAAATTCCTTGCTTTTCCAAACCGAAGAATATTTTTTGTTCTTGGTCTTCTCCCTGTTTTTTAGAAGTGCTTTAATTTTTTCAAAAAATTTCATAAAAACCTAATTATTCATAGATTCAAGCAAAAAAGTTTGCTCATATATTTTTCATTATATCCGATACTCTAGCAATTGACAAAGAACTGGTTTTCTGGTAAAATCCTTTGTTAGTCAACAAGGTACCCATTAAATGATAGGGTACTTTTTAATTGTAATATTTATGTCAAATAAGCCAAAATTCAACATTAGTTGGTTGGACCTACCTGTAGGTTTAGGGCTTATTTTAGCACTATTAAGCCCAATTATCAAACCTTTCAATTTTGCTCAGGCTGAAAATAATTTGGCTAATATTAGCCAAATTGGTATTAATGAAAAACCAGCACTTCTTATTGAACAGTCTTCGGAAAGTAAGCTGCTTGAGCCTCAGCTCGATACCAGACAACCTGACCGAAGCCAAAAAGGGATTATCTCTTTTTATTCTAGTACCCCTGACCAAACTGATTCCAGTCCCTTTATTGCCGCCGACGGCTTTCGGGTTTATGATGGTATGATCGCCAACAACTGTTTGCCGTTTGGTACTGAAATCAAAATCCCCACCCTATATGGTGATAAGGTGTTTCAGGTACATGACCGCATGAACAGACGATATGGTTGTACGAAGTTTGATATCTGGATGGACGCTCCTAAACAAGAGCTCCGCAAACTTGGTATCAAGCGCGCTGAAATTGAGATTTATTTCGCTCCTAAAAAAGGAGCAATAATCGCTCGAAACCCTTAATACAAATTAAACCAAAACAAAAACCACCCCGATGTACATTGGGGTGGTTTTTTGTTATTCGGTTTTGGCGCGGAACTGGAGCGCTTCCGCCAAGTGGTCAATCGAAATAGAGTCAGCATTTGCCAGATCTGCAATCGTGCGGCTGAGTTTTAAAATACGGTTATAGGCTCGGGCCGAGAGATGGAGTTGATTGACCGCCGCTTTTAACAAATCTACGGAAGGTTCGTCTAGTCGGCAAAATTCTCGAATTTCTTGGTTGCGCATTTCGCTGTTGGTTTGGATGTAGTGGTTTTTAAATCGACGGCTTTGGATTTCTCTGGCCTGTTGAACCCTGGAGCGCACTGACTCCGATGTTTCGCTGAGTTCGTTCGAAGAAAGTTTTTCAAATTTTACTCGCGGCACTTCTATATGAAGATCGATTCGGTCGAGCAGTGGCCCACTAATCTTTTTTTGATATCGGACAATTTGAATTGGTGAGCACACACATTTGTGATCTGGGTCGGTAGCGTAGCCACAGGGGCAAGGATTTTGGCTCGCCACCAAAATAAAAGACGCGGGAAACGAAATGGTGCCTTGGGCACGAGAGATTGTGATCACTCCGTCTTCGAGTGGTTGGCGCAAACTCTCAATTACAAAACGTGGGAATTCCGGAAATTCGTCCAAGAAAAGAACCCCGCGGTGTGCGAGAGAAATTTCTCCGGGCCGGGGAATTCTTCCGCCGCCAACCAGGGCTGCGCCAGAGGCGGTGTGGTGTGGGGTGCGAAAGGGTCTTTGCCGAATAACATTTTGTTGCAACAAACCTGACACAGAATAAATTTTGGTCACCTCCAGCGCCTCCAGAGTAGTAAGAGGAGGTAAGATAGACGGGAGTGTTCTGGCCAGTAATGTTTTTCCAGAACCAGGCGGCCCACTCATCAGAATATTGTGCGCGCCGCTCGCGGCAATCTCCAGCGCTCTTTTCGCCGACTCCTGCCCCTTGATGAGCGACATGTCCATTTCGTATTTATAAATTTGCTCAGCATCTTCTAGGGGGTTGTAGACAAACTTTTCAATCGAATGCACGCCCATCAGATGGTCAACAAGCTGTTTGAGTTTTTTTACCGGAAACGCATTTACCCCTTCAACCAAAGCAGCTTCTTTCGCATCATTTTCTGGTACGAAAAAATTGAGCAGACCTTTTTCTTTGGCATAAATAGCCAAAGGCAAAATTCCATTAACATGGCGCACCGATCCATCAAGAGCAAGTTCCCCAACCATTAAAGTTTTACTTAAATCAAACTCAAGATTATTGCTGATCGACACAATACCAATGGCCATCGGTAAATCATATGAAGAACCCTCTTTGTTCAAATCTGCTGGAGCCAGATTAACCAGAATCCGAAAATTAAACGGATAAACAAAATCCGAATTTTTTAAGGCCGAGTGAATGCGGTCTTTGGCTTCTTTGATGGAAGTATCGGCTAAGCCTACAATATTGAAATTGGTTTGTCCTTTGTTGATGTCTACTTCGACATCAACCGGCAAACAGTCAAGCCCCATGACTGC
This sequence comes from Candidatus Magasanikiibacteriota bacterium, assembly GCA_031972655.1. Lineage (GTDB taxonomy): Bacteria > Patescibacteriota > Patescibacteriia > Magasanikbacterales > GWA2-37-8 > DALYEE01. Next base: position 4,947 of record DALYEE010000025.1, on the reverse strand, counting down.
GGCTGAATTAAGTTTGAGAAACATACTCCTCCTTAGGAAGTTTTTTATTATTCAAAATAGATATGAAATAAAGCGCAAAACCAACAACAATCATCACGTCGGCCAGATTAATAATCGCAGTGTAGAGCAAAAAATAATCAACGGTAACTCTATATAAAACGCGATCAATAAAGTTAGATGTAGCCCCGGCCAAAATAAAAACCAGGCCAGCCCAGGAAAGGAAAAGTTGACGTTTTCTGTTTGTGTCTGCCGCAATCTTTATTTGTACAGCTGAATCATATATCTTGGCGACTAGAATTAGCAAAACCGGAAATGTCAGTGATAAAATTACTACCTGTGGCACAGGGAGACCAAAAGCAATCCCAGGGTTTAGAAAAGGATGCCAGCCCATATAAGAATTAAGAAGCAGGTCGTAATGCCAATTATGTAATGATAGCCATTTGAGGGTTTGGTCTAAACAAAAAAATATCAAAGCCAAAAACAAGACTGTGAACATAAGAAAACGTCTTGAAAGGGCCATAAATATTTTTTAGAAGGAAGTTATTTTGTTGAAGTTAGACTTCTAAGTTGATAGTTTTTTTACACTCAACACAAGAACTTGAGGTTGGTCGGGCCAAAAGACGCTTAGGGTCAATAGGCTTTTCACAGTACTTACAGGTTCCATAGGTTCCCTCTTCTATCCTAGCGAGCGAGCCCAAAATATCTCGTAAAAGCTTTTCAATTCCCTTTCCCACAGATAAGTTGGTTTCATAATCGGCTACCTCCACCACACTATCCTCTTCTTCATCGCCGTAGTTTGGGAAGTTTACGTTGAATTTACCATTACCACCCTCTTCTTTTTGTCCAATCCCAGAAAGCGCAGTTTCAATGCGGGTTTTTTCTTCAAGTAAGTTTTTTTTAATGCTCTCAATAAATTCCGGTGTAATTTTTTGGGTCTTTTCAGTGTCCATATGGGTCGGTTAGTATCAAAGTTTAATTATACAGGCTGGCAGTTTTCGGTCAACTAAAATGTGTAAAAATAAAAAAAAGCGCAAGAAAATGCTTTTCCTCGCGCTAAGTATACTACTTAGAGCGAAGAAGATTTCATACAATTTGATGAAAAAACTCTATGCGTTCTAAAGTAGTTCAATGAAAAATATCCGTGACCACCCGGATGGTATAACCTCGGCGCTCACCAGACAGCAAGCTGCGGTAAGCTAGATTGAGGGTACCAAGTAGGTAGTGAACGGACTTGCTCCTGCCTCAAATTTGCGAAGGCAAAAGTCAGCCCGATCAAAACTTCCTACGATGAAGTTTTGGTAGTCGACGAACTTTTTGAAATGAACATTCAGAAATCAAGTACATTGATATTATAACAATATAAAAAAAGTTTGTCAACACAAGTTTATACAAATACAAATTATATTTATTTTCGCTAATCTTAAACAGAATTTTTATTCCCGTAGAAAAAATAAAAAAAGTTATGCACAGTTATGTAGAGTTATGCACCGTGTTGTCCACACTTTGTATAGATAAGTCTATACTATTTAGAAAAGTGTGCTTGAAACAAAAAACCGGGCACCTTAAAAAGTTGTTCCCGGTTTTTGTTTCAAGCTTGAGAGGCTTGAGATGCCAGAGAAGCCTGAAAGGCTCTTGTTGGAAAAGCCTCTTGGGCCTTTCCGGCCTCTTCAGCTTCTTGAGCCTTTGTTGTCGTGGAGGCCTGAGCGGGAATTGCACCCGCGCATAGCGGTTTTGCAGACCACTGCCTTACTGCTTGGCTATCAGGCCGTTGTTCTTTAAAGGCTTGAGAGGCTTGAGATGCCAGAGAAGCCTGAAAGGCTCTTGTTGGAAAAGTCTCTTAGGCCTTTCCGGCTTTTTGAGCCTTTCAAGCCACATCGTATCAAACAACTTTCTTTATTTCAAGCCCAAAGCATGTTACTATGAAAATATTATGACTGAACAAACTAAAAAAATGATTATTATTGATGGTAATGCGATTGTGCACCGGGCGTACCACGCTATTCCTCCCCTTACCACCAAAAAAGGAGAAATGGTAAACGCAGTATATGGTTTTGTTTCTATGTTGCTTAGAGTGTGGCGACAGCTGAAGCCAGATTATGTTGCAGTGACTTTTGATATGGCTGGAAAAACCTTCCGTCATGAGAAGTTTGATCAGTACAAGGCAACCAGAGTTAAGGCTGATCAGGCATTATATGACCAAATTCCTCTGGTTCATCAGGTGGTAGAAGCATTCGGTTTGCCTATTTTTGAAAAATCCGGTTATGAAGCAGATGATGTGATTGGCACCGTAGTCCGTCAAGTCCATAAAGTCCATCGAGTCGAAAGCCCGAAGGTGGAAGTGTTTATTGTGACGGGAGATATGGATACGTTGCAGTTGGTGGGTGAAGATGTGAAGGTGTTTACTTTGCGCAAAGGTTTGAATGATACTGTGGTGTACGACATTGCCACGGTAAAGGAGCGGTTTGGGTTTGGGCCAGAAATGGTGGTGGATTATAAAGCGCTACGCGGGGACACTTCGGATAATATTCCCGGTGTGCCGGGAATTGGCGAAAAAACAGCAACGGAGCTGATTCAAAAATATGGCGGCATAGAAGGTATTTATAAACAAATTGAAAAGCTAGATGTTAAGCCTGGAGTTTTAAAAAAATTGATAGAAGGGGCAGAAAGTGCCAAGATGAGTAAATATTTGGCAACAATTGATTGTAATGTTCCAGATTTGAATTTTGATTTAGAAAACTGCAAGATAAAATCTTTTGACAAAGATAAGATTGTAGAGATTTTTCAACGATTTGAGTTTGCCTCGCTGTTAAAGAGAATACCAGAACTTGGCGGCGAGTTATCTGGCAATGGTGAGATAGCAGATATCAGACAACAGACAACAGGTCTTGGGTCAGATGGTAAAAAACAAAAAACATCGTTCGGTACTAAAAAAGCAGATTTTGCCTTTGTAGAAGTAAAAAGCGAGGCCGAGGTGGAACATATTTGTAAGCTAGTAGTAGAAGGCAAGCAATTTTATGCCGAAGCACTTTTGCAAGGTAAGGATATTTTTAATGATAAATTAGAAGGTTTGCTGGTTTTGGTCGGTAAGGAAACTTTTTATGTTAGAGAAAAATATTTAGAAGATATTAAAAAAATATTTTTTCATGAAGAAGTAGAGATGGGCGGGCACAACGTAAAAGAGTTGGTTAAGATTTTAAAACTTAAAAACATTTTGGTAAAAAACAAACTATTTGATGTGATGATTGCTTCGTATTTGTTGAATCCGGGTAGTAGAGCTCACGACGTTGCGAGTATTGTGTTAAAAGAGCTGGGTCAAAGTGTTGCAAACACACAAGAGCAGAGCAATTTGTTTGGTATTGACCCACGACTCAAAGCTAATGAGTTATTTTTGTTAAGCCAGTGCGGATTATCTCTAAAAACTGAGTTAGTTAAAACGGCAGACTACTCTCTGATGAGAGAAATAGAAATGCCTTTGATTTATGTGTTGGTCGATATGGAGGTAGCTGGGGTGGCACTAGATTTGAAACTTTTAAACAAGCTTTCAGTTAAAATTAATAAACAAATTGGCGAAGTGAGCAAAGAAATTTTTGCATTGTCTGGTGAGGAGTTTAATATTTCATCTCCACTGCAACTCCGCGAGATTTTATTTACCAAACTCGCAATTCCAGTTTTTGGAATTAAAAAAGGAAAAACCGGACTTTCTACGTCGGCGGATTCTTTGGAAAAATTACATGGCGTGCACCCGATTATTGAAAAAATTGAGGTGTATCGTGAAATCTGTAAATTGCAAAACACGTATGTGGATGTATTGCCAGGTTTGGTAAATCCAAAAACGCATCGCTTGCACGCGCTTTTTAACCAGGCTGTTGCGGCCACAGGTCGGCTTTCAAGCTCAGACCCAAATTTGCAAAACATTCCTATTCGTACCGAGCTTGGCCGCGAAATTCGCGATGCGTTTATTGCTGAGCCTGGAAACCTGCTCATCAGTGCGGATTATTCGCAAATAGAGTTGCGCATTGTGGCTTCTCTTGCCGAAGATAAAAAAATGATGGAAATTTTTGAAAATGGACTAGATATTCACGCCGCCACTGCCGCCGCAATAAACGACGTACCTTTGGAAAAAGTAACCAAAGAAATGCGCTACGCAGCCAAAGAAGTAAACTTTGGAGTGCTTTATGGTATGGGTGTATACGGCTTGGCTTCGCGTACGGGAATTTCTCGTGAATTGGCACGAGAGTTTATTGAAAAGTATTTTGTAGAATTTAGTGGGGTGAAAAAGTATATTGATGAAACGATTGAGTTTGTGAAAAAGAACGGCTATTGCGAAACATTGTTTGGTCGCCGCCGCTATTTGCCTGAGCTTACCTCTACCAACTTCCAAGTGCGCAGTTCCGCTGAGCGCATGGCGGTGAACCACCCTATTCAAGGAACAGAAGCGGACATTGTAAAAAAAGCGATGATCGAAGTTTTTAAAAAATTAAACGAGTTTGATGAAAGTAAAAAGCATAAAACACCAGCGGCGCATATTTTGATGCAGGTGCATGATGAGTTGGTGTTGGAAGTAAAAGAAGATTGTGTGGATGAGGTTTCTAAAATTTTGAAAGATACAATGGAGAGTGTGGTGAAGTTGAAGGTTCCGGTAAAAGTGGAAGTGCACGCGGGGAAAAATTGGGGGGAAGTGCATTAAGAAATTTAATATATATTAAGCGTGTATTATTAATCAGTAAGCAAAGTAGTATTACACTTAGAACATTCTAAAGTAGTTTTTGGTACGATTAGTTGTCTACAACTATAACAGTATGAAATAACGGGGATCCCGTTAAAAGAGTTTTGTTTTAATATATTTAAGTTTTCATTATAAAATTTTTCTAAACAGTTGGATAGGTTATGAAAGGCTTTTTTAGAATCTTGTTTTTCTGGCATTGAAACGTTGATGATTGGACGCCA
>DALYEE010000024.1:5485-13278 GCA_031972655.1 Candidatus Magasanikiibacteriota bacterium | reverse complement strand
GCCACCCCCCCGATCGCGCAGCCCACGCCGCGCCCGGCCATCCCCCGCCAGCCCCCCATCACTGGGGAGCTGTGCACCAGCCCGAGCGTGTGCCCGCCCGCGCCCCCGGCGCCGTGCAACCCCTCGCGGATGCACTGCCCCAACGAGCCGGCCCCCGAGCCGACCTGCCCCGCGCCCGAGCTGGTCATCAAGATCGGCGATCGCTGCTGCACGGTGCAGGAGTTCTACGGGCAGAAGACCCCCATCTGGGGGACCTGGCAGTTCAGCGTCAACGACGACGCCAACCTCAAGTGCATCCCGTAGCGGATCCACTCGGTCGGGGCAAGCGGGCCTTAAGCTAACGGCTTGAGGCTCGCGGTGAAGGTCTCTCTACACCGGAGGACCTGACACCTTTATGTTTAGTCTAAAGTCCATAAAGTCTATCAAGTCCATAAAGCACGAATTCGTGACTTGACGGACTTTCGACTTGATGGACTTGATGGACTGAACACAGAGGTGTCCTCCGGTGAAAAGGACCAAACCAAAAAAATCAACTTCATCCGTAAGGGGGAGTTGATTTTTTGTTAACAACACTCTAGAATGGAGGTGTCAAATGGCTGAAAAATGCCATGGAAAGGAGGGCGAGATGCCGCCCGACGGAGCCGCTCCGGAAGTGGTCGTGGAGGGTAAGGGGGGGCAGGTTTCGGCCCCCAAACAACTACCGGCCGGCAGCCATCCCTTGCCGGACCACATCGTACGGAAAATGGTACCCGTACGGTTCGTGGGGCGGGAACGCCGCCCCAGTTTTCAGTGGCGGGGTTAAACCCGCCAACAAACAGCTCCTTTTTTTCCTTCGCCGCCCTACTCATGGGCGGCGTTTCTAATTCTAGAAACATTGAAGGATTAAAAAGATTGCATTTTATCTTTCATAAATATCATGATTTCCAATCGTATAAAACCGAACAGTTTCATCATCTAAAAATTCAAAAATTATTCTGTAGTTATAAGTCACAGAAAAAGACCAAAAACCCACAAGTTCACCTAGAAGTTTGTGGGTTTTTAATCTTGAATCAAAAGGGTTTTTACGAAAAATTTTTTCTTTATTAATAGCTGCTTCTCTAATTTCAAAAGGGAGTTTTTTAAATTGCCGAACAAATTTGGGAAGAAACAAAATGTTCATATGCAATTTATAAATCAGCTAAAGAAGTCAGTTTTTTTCCCTTTCCTTTTTTGAACTCTTTCTGATCGTGACGCAGCTCTTCCGCCAACTGCTTAGTTCTCCACAAACGGAGAATATGACGAATAAATTCGCTGGTACTGGCATAGCCACCATTTTTTACTTCCTTTTTTACTTCCTTTACCAAAACTTCTGGCAAAGAAACATTCATCACTTGACGCATATATTTTATATAAAAATTGTAATACACTGTATTACAGTACCATTTTTACTTTATTATGTCAATTTTAAAACTACTCTATTTTAAAATCTGGTTCCACCTCCACCGTCTTCAATTCCTCACTCGTCGCAAGCTTAAACATCAATCGCACCGCACAAAGCGCAATCGACTTATCAGGCAACGCGGCGCTTGCGCCATACTTAACATCACCCACGAGCGGATGACCACTGTGCGCAAACTGCGCGCGAATTTGGTGGGGCCGGCCGGTCTTGAGTTCAATTTCTACCAAAGTATTTTTTCCATCTCTAGAAATAGTTTTATAACTCAACTCAGCTCGTAGCGAACCACCAACATTGGTATCAAATACCTTCACCTTATTTTTACCCTCATCCTTTATTAAAAAATTAACCAGTGTTTCTTCACTTTTTTTTAACTCTCCTTCTACCAATGCCTGGTATATTTTTTTTACCTCATGATTTCTAAATTGTTCAGATAACCTACTCGCCCCCTTGCTCGTTTTGGCAAACAAAACAATACCCGAAACCGGACGATCCAACCTGTGGAGCAAACCCAAAAAAACATTCCCAGGTTTGTGGTATGTCTCTTTCAAATATTTTTTAACTTCATCCATCAAACACTCATCCCCCGTTTCATCCCCCTGCACTAACATTCCCGCTGGTTTGAATACCGCAATAAGATGATTATCTTCGTAAAGAATTTTCATATTTTCCATATAAACACATTCCCCGCTTTAAAAAACGGGGAATGTAAAATGCAATTAATTTTGACTCAAAAATTATTGAGCCATTTTTGCTAATATTTTTGCCATTGCTGGTCTTGCCTGCATTATCCCCATCCAACGCATAATATTTGGAAAAGCGGATAAATCAATTTTCACACTCATTCCAATATTCATGATTGTAGCCAAATTCACATCTGCTAGCGTGAAGGTTTCGCCTACAATAAAATTTTTGCCAACAAGATGATTTTCTAAAACAGTCAAAAATGGCACTACATCAACTTTTGCTTTTTCCGATGCTTCCTCTGTTCCCCATTGAAACATAGTGAAATACATCACCACATCAAAATACTTCTGCACATGCAAGAGCGACCAATAGGTCCACTGTCTTACCAAAGCTTTTTCTTCAACACTACCACCGAGCAATTCTGGCTTATATTTTTCAGCAATATAGTCGTTAATCGCACATGATTCCCACAATACAAACTCACCATCTACCAAGGTAGGTACTTTGCCATTTGGGTTTAATTTCATGTACCAATCGGACTTGTGTTCTTTTTCTTTAAAATTTACCTCTTGTGTTTCGTAAGATACTCCTGCTTCTTCCAGCGCCCAAAAACATCGTGCAGCACTACTGCGCATTGAACCGTAGATCTTGATCATACAATTTTAATCGTTAGTAAATTAATTTGCTTTACACCACCTGGCGAAAATACCAGCTGGTAGAACCACGTTACTTGATTTTTGGCTAATGGTCAATTCTCCCACTTCTACTTTACCAGCGTATTTTGCCACAAGCGAATGTAGGTTATTTTGGTAGGCCAAAGCTGAATAGCCGGACGCATAACCGTTGATTAAGAAGAATAAAGGTTCAGAAGACAAGAGCTCAAAACAGGTTTTTAAAAATGGCAAAAAATGCTCCTCAATTTTCCACATTTCGCGCTTTGGCCCATGCCCAAAGGCGGGTGGGTCCATAATAATTCCATCATATTTTTTACCACGTTTTACCTCTCGTTTTACAAAAGCAAACGCATCATCCAAGATCCAACGAATTGGTTTTTCACTCAAACCAGAAATTTCCGCATTTTCGCGTGCCCAACTAATCGCCACCTTGGAGCCATCTACATGGCACACCTCTGCGCCAGCATCAGCACACGCCAAACTTGCCCCACCCGTATACCCAAACAAATTCAATACCCTCGCTTGTTCCTTGTTCTTAGTTCCTTGCTCCTTAATTATTCCCCGCATCCACTCCCAATTTGGCAACTGTTCGGGAAAAATTCCTGTATGTTTAAAAGATGTTGGTTTAATCCAAAATTGTAATCCTCCCAAAGAAATTTGCCAGCGCTCCGGAAGATTGTTTTTAAATGTCCATCCCGTGTTTTTATCATCACGACTAAACACGGCGTCTGCTTTTTTCCATTCTGCTTCTGGCAAACTTTTTTCCCACAGCGCTTGTGGGTCTGGCCGTGCAACTACATACTTGCCATAACGTTCTAATTTTTCACCATCACCACTATCGAGAAGTTCGTAATCAGGGGTTGGTGAGGTAGTGAGGATGTTATAAATATTCATAATAAATTTAACTTAAAAAAGAAAATTTGCTGAAATTATATATTTTTTCCGATTAAACGTTAAAATACTATATATAATCTTCTTTCTTAATCATTTTGCGTTTGTTACCTACTGTAACCACTGCCACTCCCTTGTCGTTAAACAACCCTACATCGTCAAACTGATAAGGAACAACTAAATTACCTTTTTTGTTTATATATCCCCATTTGTTTTTTATCTTAACTGGCGCTAAGCCACAAGAAAAATCTCCCACATCTTCAAATTGCGCTTGAATTATCATTTTTCCTTTCGTATTAATAAAGCCACAGTATTTTCCTTTCCTTACCCAACACATCCCTTCTTCAAACCCCAATAAATCATCAAATTGATAAGGAACAAGAATTTTGCCTTTTTTATTAACAAATCCCCACTTCTTATTCAAACATACTGCCGCCTTACCTTTTATAAAATCCATAGCACGATCGTATTTAGGTGGAACAACAAACTTACCTTTTCCATTAATATATCCCCATTTTTTTCCTTTTTTTACCCGCGCAACACCTTCACAAAATAAATCTGCTTCTGTAAATTGGGCGGGTATAATAAAAATATTTACATCCTCAAAAATATACCCTACTTTACCTGTTTTTTTATCTTTTCGAACATCTAATTGAGCGGGGGTTGGCATAAAAATAATGTTATTTAGTACTGCGTCCGAATTCTAACTCGCGTAATTTTTCCTCTGACACAATCCTTTTTATCCAAGCCACAGGACCAGTATCACCAATTTTTTCATTTAAGCCTACAAAAATTTCTTCTTGCTCTTTGCTTGAGAGTTGCACAAAACCTTCATAAGCTTTTTTTAATTTTTGTATTTCTTCATCGATCACTTCTTGTGGAATTTCGATATGATGCTCAAGATAGTTCTCCGCATCATAATCTTCCGGATAAAATTTTTCCATTGCTTTTGTTTTATAATTTATATAATCCAAAAATATTTTTGCTACATTCTTTAGATTAGTTGGTTTATTCATATTAATTTTATAGCTTGCCATATTTTAACTAAAAACTAAATTCCGTTTTCATGAAAATAAACTTTCCAAAAAGGCTCGGTTGTTTTTATATCATCGTCTAGTTGATAGACCAAAAACTCTTTCTCAGCATTTGAGGACCACTTGTTTGAGCCAGCATCTTGTAGATAGCACGTTACTTTAGCATGAGACTTAGCAGATTGTATATCCCAAAAAGACATTTTTTTAACATAGCTCGCTGGTGGTGCTAGCAATGACGAGAATTTTTTATCATCACAAGAACCTTCTTTGAAGCCATATACTCCAATTATTTTTTTAATAAATTTATCCGGCGCAATAAATGTTAAATATATATTATGCCCCTGAGATGTTTCACCATAACCCTCCAAAGACCTAACTTCACTTGGGATAGGGTCTGCAACAACGGCTTTAAACATTTCGGTTGGTGTATTACCACCTACGACTATTCGATCATCGTTTGTCTGAACATTACAACCAACGCCAGACATAATTAGCATGGATAAAAAAATTGTTGGTAATAATTTATTCATATTTAAAATATAATTTTATACAAAATCTTTGCTAGCTTCTTCGCATCATGCCGAATTAAACTGCGTACCAGCTTGTCTTTTACATCTTTTTTACTTTCTTCTGTTTGCACCACATCCTTTCGTATCACCGCATAACTTCCGTTATCTTTTACATCATCACTCACAAGGTTTTCACCACGAGTATGATATTTCTCGATAATTTGCTGATTGATGTTACCGCTGTGCAAAATTACAGTGTCAGGACAACGACCACAATAGTCTTTCATTACACGTACAAAATCACTCACCGCAAAATTATCTGTTTGCCCGTGTTTGGTCATTAAATTAGAAATAAAGATAAATTTTGCTTTACTTTTTTGAATCGCATCTGCGATACCTGGAATAATGATGTTTGCTAAAGTACTGGTATACAAATCCCCGGGCCCAGCAATAATTACATCTGCTTTCAAAATCGCCTGAATCGCTTCTGGGTTAGCCTTTACTTTTTTTGTTAATGATAATTTATTGATAAAAACGTTTTTCGATAATTTTTCTGGTTCATCAATCAAATGTTCGCCCTCGATGATTGACCCGTCTGAATATGTTGCTCTCAAAGTTGTTTTACCAAAAGTTACCGGAATAACCTTTCCTGACAAATGAAACAATTCACTCACTACCTGTACCGCATTTTCTTCCGAACCAGTAATATCAGTCAGGCCTGTTAAAATCAAATTCCCCAGAGTGTGACCCCCCAAACCTTCGCCCTTGGAAAAACGGTACGTAAAAATTTCACGTAAGAATTCAGCATGGCCTTTAGAAAGCGCAATAATTGATTTGCGCAAATCACTCAGCGGTAGAAGGCCGAATTGATCGCGGATTACCGCATTGCTTCCACCGTCATCAGTCATGCTTACTACTACACTCAAATCCAAATTTTTAAATTGTTTCAAACCAGTGAGAACCGGAATCGTTCCTGTTCCCCCACCGATTACTACTACTTTTTTTCTTTTTTCCATATTTTTTCAACTATCCAGGAAGCCAACAACGAAATTCCTAGCAACCCATAAATACCATACTTTGCTCTTTGTAACCACGTTTCAAACAATACTGGAGATGTTTTGTTTTGAGACACAACAATTTCTGGTGAAGCTGCATATGTAATATCGAAAATCTGATCGGCTGATTTTTGAATGACATGATCGATTTCAGTCCAACTGCGATAAATTTTCTTGTCAGTAATAATATAGAGATTGGCATTTTTAAAACTACGCGCTGAATTTCCACTCAAAAAAACTTTCCTGGTAAACATTTCAACCCGCCTAGGTTCATCAGGAGCAAAGGTATGAATTGTAAAACCTAAGCCATTTTTTAGTTGCCACGAACCGTTGGAATTAATTATTACTTTTGTAAACTGAAAAAATGTTGGTAAAGCTAAAATCGTGATCCATAAAAAAACTAATCCCAAAAGCCATACACGAAATAATTCTGTTTTAAAACGTGGTGTTTTACGAGTGTCTATGGCAAAAAAAACGTAAACTAAAAACAACAGAAAAAACACAAACAGAAAAAAACCAAAACCCAGTAGACCTACTAAACCCTGCCAAAAAGGTATGATGTTAATTACCATAATTCATTAACAATATAAAAATGAGTAGCTCTAAATAATTAAATGCCAAAAAACATTTTAATCGTCGCCTCGTTATCATGAACTAAATTCATTTTCAGAGCTACCTCAGGCGTAACCCAAATGAAAGCCTGGTGTTCATAATCGTTAATTTTAACTATTGGTTCAGTTTCAAAAGGCAAACCAAACATGTGGTAAACGAAATCGTACTCGTTTAAAAAACGTACGTAAACAGTTTTGAAAAATGTGAGCTGCTCCGGACTTACTACCAACCCAGTTTCCTCCTTAAGCTCGCGCACCATTGCCTCAAGAGGCTTTTCACCCGTATCAATTTTACCCGCTGGTTCACCCCACTTACCCCCTTGTGATTTATTGTTATGGCGATGAAGCAACAACATTTTTCCTTGAGCAGTGACGTAACTACTTACAATTTCAAAACGAGGATTAAAATCTTCTGGGGGTTCAAAATAGATCATGGTAATAAATTAATTTTCCTTCTCCTCGCCTCTTCCAATTCCTCCGGAGTGTTCACCCCAAACCATTCTGTAGAATCGATCAGTTTCACCACTTCATGTTTTTTTCCATTTTCTCGTGCAATTTTTAAAGCTGTTGGTAAACCAAATTCATTTAGTTTTGGAATTGGCGGCATAGTAGGATACATTTCTTCAAACCAGGCACGGTCAAACACAAAAGTTCCCGTGCTAATTTCTTTCAGCTTTTTCTGCTCTTCGGTCATATGTTCTTTTTCTACAATTTCTACCCTGCCGCCTGCCTGTCGAATAACTCTCCCGATGTTTCCTGGAATTTCCGGCTCGGCTGTCAGTAGTGTCAGAACATTCTTGTTGCGCACATGAGTGGCAATCAATTTTTCTAGTGTTTCTGCTTTATAAAAAGCACTGTCATCGCCACCCATTACCAGCACATGCTCTACAGACTCTG
>DALYEE010000024.1:0-5475 GCA_031972655.1 Candidatus Magasanikiibacteriota bacterium | reverse complement strand
CCACCCATCACCAAAACGTGTTCAATGTGTTGAGGTAACGATTTCATACCCGTAAACGCGGCGTGTGCTGTGCCAAGCTGTTGTTCTTGCACCGCAAAACTCACTGAATCATTAAAGTATTCAATAACTTTTTCTTTATGAAACCCAACTACCAAGCAAATGTGATCTGCAACAAAACCAACTTCTTTCAAAGTTTCTACGGTGTAATAAATCATTGGCTTACCATTCAGCTCCAACATCACCTTTGGAGTATCCACGGAATTTAATCGCGACCCCCTCCCCGCAGCCAAAACCACTGCACCCACATTTTTAATCATTAAAGTATCAAGCATATTTAATTCTTAAATTTTTTCCTACAAAACACATGTCTATATCAGAAGTATTACGCCCGGCCTCTTTTTCCAAAGGATTTATTCAAACCCGGAGAATCTTTTTCCATAAACAATGTTTCATATTCAGCATCTTTCGCTAAATTTTTTTCAACTTCTTTCTCTACCCTTTCTCTCAATTCCTTTTCTTCAGCCCTACTAATTGCTTCGGAAAGCACTTCCGAAGCAATCAACTTAAATTCATCGTCAATTTGCCCTTCTTTTAAAGCTCTCAAATATCTTTTTAGTAAATATCCATTAGACTCGTATTCTCCATTATCATATGCCGCTATATAATCAACATTGTTTTCAATTATCTCCTTAAAATCTTTTCTCACTTGTTCCGGATTTAAAAATTCTTTAGCAATAGAAATTTCTGCTCTATTAGTACTCAAATAATTAATTAGGATGTCAAAATCTTTACTTAAAAAAGCAATGCCGAATAATTTAATTTTATTGTGGAATGATTGAGAAGAAGAAACCTCCACAAAAGAAGCACCAAGATTGCTCTCAACAACTGAGAGAGCGCGACGTCTTTTTTCTAAATTATCAGGTTCTCTCTCAAAAAATACATCTTGATCAAACAAGTGCCAACTCCGTTCTTCACCAAACGGAATAAACAAATCTAGACCAGTGGCACTTAATTCATTTTCAGGAATAAGAGTTTTCTTATTCCGATATGGTTCTAAAATGTTATCTCCATCTAATTTTATAATTTCGGGATTGACCAGCCCCGAACTCTCAATCCTAAGCAATTTAAATTCTGGAATTTGATACTCACTCAAATCCTTTTCACCAATCAAGATATCGATATCAACATCTTGCGAAGTTTTTCCAATCTTTGGCGCCAACGCTCTCAGTTGCTTATGCAAAGCATCTCTTTTTTTATCTACAGCAAACCTTACTTCTTTTTCTGCTTGGCGTTTTTGTAAAGACCGAATTTTTTCCCAAACTTGACGATATAATCCAATAATTCTGTTATATTCTACCAAATTAGAATCCATAAAAAATATTATCTAAAAAATAGTGCTAAGCAACAGTAATTTCCTTACATAAATAAACATCCTGCACAGCATTTAAAATTTTAATCCCTTCATCAAGTGGTTTTTGAAAAGCCTTACGACCCAAAATTAAACCCATACCACCCGCACGGTTATTTACCACCGCGGAATACACCGCATCATGCAAATCATTTTTACCATGTTCCCCACCAGACTTTATAAGACCGATCCTACCCATAAAGCCATTGGCCACTTGATAGCGACATAAATCAATCGGGTGGTCGCTTGAGAGTTTGCTGTACATGGCTTCATCATATTTTTCATATTTCTCACCTTGGGCATTTATTTTTTCAAATCCACGATTGATTGTTGGCAATTTTTGCTTCACAATATCAGCTTCAATGGTTGCGCCAATATAATCGGCCTGGCCAGTCACATCAGCAGAAGTTTCATAATTTTTTCCATCTACCGAAAAATGTTCATTGCGCACATAGCACCAGAGCACCGTAAACAAACCTTTTTCGTGTGCTTCATGAAAAGCGGCGCTCACTTCTTGAATTTGCCTTTTCGATTCTGGTGAGCCAAAGTATATTGTTGCTCCCACCCCAACCGCGCCCATTTCTACTGCTTCGTCTACACTACCAAACATTATTTGGTCATAATCATTCGGGTAGCGAAGCAAATCATTGTGGTTCAATTTTACAATAAACGGAATTTGCCCGGCATATTTTTTGGCCACCATGCCAAGAGCACCAACACTCGAAGCTACTGCGTTACACCCACCTTCAATGGCTAGTTTAATGATGTTCTCTGGGTCAAAATACATTGGGTTGTCCGAAAAGGCAGCTCCGGCCGAATGTTCGATGCCCTGATCAACAGGTAAAATAGAAAGATACCCTGTACCAGAAAGCCTTCCGTGGTTAAATAATTTTTTTAGATTTTCTACCACTTTCTCAGACCGATCAGAGATGCCAAATATATCTTGAGCAAAGTTAGGTCCGGGTAAATGAAGTTGAGTTTTAGGGATTGTGTTGCAGGTGTGGTTCAACAAATCTTCAGCATCCTCACCAAGTGTTTTTTGAATCAATGTATATTTATCAGACATATATTCAATTTTAGACTGTTGAATAAATAATGATTACCAAAAACTATTTATCAAAAGCTTTTTCATTTTTAATTAAAATATCTGCCAAGGGAAACTTGGGCTCAACCGGAGATCCAGAACCAAACGGCTTGTCATCTCGGTATATCCCAATCCACAGATCAATTTTTTCAGTCGGTATGGCACCTTTTTTTTCTTTGAATTGGTAATCATAAAATTCCCTTGCTGCTTGAATTTTGCTTTCTGGAACTGAAAAGCCATGTGAGTTGGCCCCCAAAATTATAACCCCTTTATTATCTGAGGAAATGCTTAGTTGGTATAAAAAATCATCTTCGCACATGCCCAAAGAGTCAACATCGGACCCACTTAAAAGAGCAAAACCTTTTCTTAAACAAAATCTACCTAGCTCTGTTTGCAAAGTTGTTTTACCCACATTAATATCAGAACCATTGATAGCCACTACAACAACATCTTTTTGCTCGAGAACACTTGAAATGATCTCTATAGTTCGTTGCAAGCCATCGTCAAAATTATACTCAGGAATCTTTAGTTTATCGTGCGTTTTCTCATGATAAATTGGAACTTCACCCATATGTAATCTTTAATTTATACCTATACATTATCAATTTAAACCCAAAAAATCAATGTAAAAAATTCTACTACCTGTATTTTACTGATAAATGAACTACAGAAAAATAATTGACATCTTGGCGCCGATATCTTGACAGCATTGGCATATTTTGATATAAATAGCAGTTCCAATTCTCTCACGGTAGAGAGTTTATTTTTTTAATAAATTCTCTGTCTGGGAGAATATTACTCGTACATAAGCGGTCTTCCACCCAGATTGCGTCCACAAAGATGCAGAGACCAAACGGAAAGAAGGTTTTTTCATGCGAAGCGCGATCCTGGTTCTCCTTGGTCTCGTGAGCGCTGCCTGCGAAGGCGGTTACGCCCACCCACAGAAGTTGCCGCCAGACATCGAAATCATCGACGTGCGCTGGCCCATTGGGGTCCAATGCCTCCGGAAGTTGTCGAATGGAGTGGACGACACGGTGACCACCACCACCCGCGGCTCCGACGGGAAAGCCAACTGGGTACCCGGGTGTACCCAGGGGCAGGAGAGCGGCACGTGGCGGTGCCCCGCACCGCCCCGAGGATGGTGGGGCCCTAACGGTGCGCAGGGCATCGTCCTGTGCAACATCACCCCGTGCAACGGGGTCGATCCCAGGAAGGTGAGCTGGGTCACCTACCCGAACGGTCCGATGGTGACGCCCAAGCAGGCGCCAACCTCTCTCCCGCAGATCCACATGCCGGGCGACGGCAGCAACCCGACCCCAGCGGGAGGCGGTGACGACTGCCTCTTCGACAAGAACGGGTGGCAGTTCGCGTCGCCCCAATAGCTGCGCGCACCTAGCCGACTCACACTCAGCGCCGGACCACGTGGCCAACACCCAGCAGGAATGCTCGCGTGTTGCCCACCGGTCCGGCTTTTCTAATTAAAAAAATAGCATTGCATTAAAAAACCCTACCATTTATACTATAGCCACTATTAAGTCAGTAAATTTAACTTATGGAATTACCTAAACTACATTCAGGCCTTAAAATAGGCCTACTAAGCGGCCTTATACTTCTGACAGGGGCTGGATGCACCCAAACTACATCTCGTAATTCAATACGCCCTGCTACTACTTCAGCAAATAGTACGAATGTTACGACAGAAACCAACTCTAGCACCAAAACCATCAATGATCCGACTGTTCCGCAAAAATCTACTCGAACATTAGAGTATTACTTGCAAAAAGTTGGCCAAAATGAAACTGTTTCAGAAACTGAATTCAAAAAATATAAATCATTAAGAAATTCTTTTAGTATCGATTTTGGAAATTTACAAACCAAATTTCTATCACATGCGGTTACTTTTGTTTCGGATCCTACCTGGAACGATAACAATAAACATACTTTTTTTATGGAAGTAGAGGGTGAAGGAGGAGAAGATTATTACGGTCCATTTGACGACAATATTTCTAGTCTACTTAAACAGGCTAAAGCAAAAGTTGGGCAAAACATTGGGACAGAAGATATTATGGCGGTTATGGAATCAGCAAAGAAATAACTATAAATTAAAAAACAGCCCCGATTCAACATCGGGGCTGTTTTTTTCCAAATAAAAAATGGTCATTGTCCTGGCGGCGGCCTACTTTTGCATCGCTGCTATCATCGGCGCTGATGGGCTTAACTGCTGTGTTCGGAATGGGAACAGGTGTGACCCCATCGCTCAAGCCACCAAGACATTGACCATTTTTTTAATATTTTTTTATTCTTTTTTTGTTCCAAGTGCTTTTCTAAGATCTTCAAGTTTTTTAACACCTTTTAAAAAATCTTCTGGAGTTTGATCACTCTCATCAGCAACTATTGCCAATTCTTCAGGAGACATTGCTAAATAATCTGCATGAGTTAATTTTTTCTTCTCATCATTACCTACTGATTCATTTTTTGCTAGAATCCTAGCTCTAAGCTCATTTAGATCTACTAATGGTTTTTCTCCCATAAATAGTGTGTTAAACTTAAATAATTTTTTCTCAACAAGCCAATAGGTAAGGATTTAGGAAATAGGAGTTAGAAACTAATTCTAGTTCCTACTTCCTAAATCCTAATCCCTATATATAAGCACAACTAAGTGTTTCCGTAGTGCGCTCGACCAATTAGTACTCCTCCGCTCAACACCTTACAGTGCTTACACGTAGAGCCTATCAACCTCGTAGTCTACAAGGGGTCTATAACGAATGTTAATCTTGAAGACGGCTTCACGCTTAGATGCTTTCAGCGTTTATCCGTGCCGAACATAGCTACTGAGCAATGCTCCTGATGGAACAACTCATACACTAGAGGTTCGTCCACTCCGGTCCTCTCGTACTAGGAGTGAGCCTTCTCAACATTCAGCGCCCGCAACAGATAGGAGACCGAACTGTCTCACGACGTTCTGAACCCAGCTCGCGTACCG
>DALYEE010000023.1:2779-13322 GCA_031972655.1 Candidatus Magasanikiibacteriota bacterium | reverse complement strand
AGGGAATTTTAATGATTCAGCATTTATCCAATTAACATTTTCTACAACCGTTTCTTCTTTATACAACAGTGGATCATCCTCAAAACCAAGTACCAATTCATTTGTTTCAAAATTCTTAGCAACAACATAGAGTGGTTTTGTATTTCCACCCAACTGAATAACCTGGGCACCAACATGTCTTTGGCCTATGGTATAAAAAGGCAAACCGTCATGCTCCCCAATCGTTTTGGGTTGAATATTGGCGGCCTCCGCACGATCATACATGATAATTTTTCCGGGCGTTGGTTTTATTTTTTGCATCAAAAATTCTTTCATCGGCACTTCGCCAATAAAACAAATCCCCATACTTTCCTCTTTTTCTGCAACAGGTAATTTAAATTTTTTAGCCAACTTTCTTACCTGAGGTTTAGTATATTTTCCAACCGGAAACATCGCATATCGCAACTGTTCTTGAGTGAGTTGGTGAAGAAAATATGTTTGATCTTTGTTATCATCTTTAGCTTGCATCAACCGTGTTTCACCCACCCCTACCCCGTGCTCCGTCGCTGTGAGCTTTGGCGGCATGCGACCCCAGAGGGGAATCTTTCTTGCCGGCTTTCTTTCAATGCTTGCATAATGCCCAGTTGCCAGATAATCAAATCCCAATTCTTTAGCTTTCTCAAGCCAAGCGCCAAATTTTACAAACTTATTACACAAAACATCGGGGTTTGGGGTGTTCCCGTTCTCATACTCCCGGTACATATAATCAAGTACATTTTGTTTATACTCTTTTACAAAATCCAGTTTTAAAATAGGGATGTTTAAGGCAGCGGCTACGCGCACCGCGTCTCGGTATTCTGGCACCCAACAGGTCTCGCCAAGCTTATTTTGGCCTTCATAATTCACCATATAGGCAGCCGTAACTTGGTAACCTTGAGCAACCAAAAGAGCGGCCGATACCGCAGAATCAACCCCACCTGAGAGAGCTATTAAGATTTTACCTTTCTTTTTAAACATACTAATAAGCTAGCCTACTGCAAAAATCACTTTTTTTCAAGAACAAAAAAACCTACCCCGAAAGGTAGGTTTTTTCTGTTTAAAAGCTTACGCACCGCGTTGAGCTTGAAGACATGTTCTGCAAAGTAAAGTACTTGTATCACGAGGCTGGAATGGAAGTTCAGTAATTGAAGCTCCACAGCTTGAACAAGTCCAGTTACCGCTAAACATTGGTTTGCGAGGACCACGGCCCATTCCGCCACCCATATTGCCGCCGTTAGTCGGTCGTTTCTGACGAAACTCGCGATTACAGTCTGAACAATATACAGGACGGTCGCCACTTGGTTGGAAAGGTAGTTTGTCGATGTGTTTTCCGCATTTAGCGCAATCTACATCTACATCGTACATTTGTCTGTCATCATTAAAAGCCATATATAACGATATTGTTTGTTCCCAAAATGTTTTTGAGATAAGTTTGTAAAGGATTCGACCTATTGATTTGGGAACCTAGCTTCTAATAATGAAACCTAAAGGCATGTTGCCCAAACTTTATAGGTATAAATATAGCAAAAAACTAGAAAAATGTCAAGTTATACTAATTATACTTCTACACCCAAGCACTTTGCTACAGCTGCCTTTAAGCCAGCTTCTCTTGTTACATTTTGAAACACGGGAATATCAGACGAAATAGGTTGATCGCTTTCTTTCATATACTCTAAAATCTTAACCGCCTCTGTTACATTTGTTAAATCTAAGTCCCTTGCTTCACCGGCATGCATATACTCTTTTAACTGATCCAATGCCGAAATAATCTCCTTTATTGTTTTAAAATGTTCGAAACCCATTTTCCACATTTGCCGTGCGGCAGCTTCTCGCACAATATATCTAAACTCATTTTCAGAAGGTAGGTTGTTCAAACAAACAATCGCTTCTGGTGAAAGTAACCCACTACCTTGAACTGAGCCACGGATCAACTCAATATTGCCCAAAGCGTTTTTGTATTCATTAGGACTTCTTTCCTTTAATAATTTATGAGTTTGAGAATTTTTATCCTTGATTATTGCAGACACTTCTTCGATGTCCTTTTCTCCTAACTCTTCTTCAAATATTCTTTTTTCATCTTTAAACATTTTTTCTTGCTCTTCAGCACTTTTAACTACCGCCTTTGCTTCGGAAACAAGATCGGGGTCAATTACAACAGATGGTAGAGGCTCCTGATGGTGTGATGATTCACTTTGTAACATAAATCTAAACAATTAATAAGTTAAAAATATTTTGTAAGATATTTACAATATAATCCAACTCTCTTTTAGAAGTATTTTCACCGAAGCTAAAACGGATGCTGCTTTTTATTTCTTTCTTTGACAAACCAATGGCTTGCAACACATGGGAAGATTCATTCGAACGAAACGAGCAGGCTGAACCAGTTGAACACATTATACCATATTTCGAAAGATAGATCAGCAACTGTTCAGCTTCAAAATTTGGAAAAGCCAAATTAATGATTCCGGGCATTCGGCTATCACTATCAATGGGCAAACCATGCAAAATAGCATCAGGAAAATAATGTTTTATTTTTTTGATAAAATACTTGGATCGTGACAATATTTTCTTCTGCGCATGACTGCTATTTTCTTGCATCAAATTTAATGCTTCTGCAAAACCAACGATCGCTGGTACATTCTCCGTACCCGCTCGCCTACCCTTCTCTTGCGTGCCACCATGTGATATGGGCTCGATCTTTACATCTTTTCTTATAAATAAAACCCCGCTCCCTTTTGGACCATAAATTTTACTCCCACACAAAGTCAGCGCATCTACATGCAACTTTTGAACATCAAGCGATAGATACCCAGCCTGACAAGCATCGCTATGAAAAAATGGTGTTGATCGGTTGTTTTCTTTGCGAAATTGAGAAATAATTTTACCAATTTCACTGATTGGTTGAATGGTACCAATTTCATTATTTACATACATCACACTAACTAGAACGGTATCCTGTCTTAATAATTTTTTGAATTCTCCTAAATCTACTATGCCATCAGGCCCAACCGGCACAAACGAAACCTCAAAACCTCTTTTTTCAAGGTACGCCAAAGTTTCGCGCACAGCATGATGCTCGGTGGCGACTGAAATAATGTGCTTACCATTATTTTTGTTGGCTTCCGCGATACCAATAAGCCCAAGATTATCAGATTCTGTTCCTCCACTGGTAAAAATTACTTCACTCGGATTTGCCAATAAAATATCGGCAACGATTGCTCTACTTTGTTCAATTGCTTCCCACACCGTTACTGCGGACTCGTAAGAAGAAGAGGGATTAAAAAAAAGATCGTGAAAATAAGGTTTCATTGCTTTAAAAACCCGCTTATCAAGTGGGGCTGCGGCAGCATAATCGGCGTAAACCGACTTCGGGCGAAAAAAATTCATACCGAAAATTAAAATGGAAGGGTAAGGTTAATGCTAGATTTACTTTTTTGCTCAGCGCTCGGACTGCTAAAATTTACGGCAAATGGTAACACTTCGGCAGTAAGAGTTTTGTAAAAAAGTTGTTTGTTCTTTTTACCAAACTCATACACTTCTTTGGTTACCAAAACATCTTGCTCACAATATTTTTTTATTTCATCAATTTTTCCCTCTTTCCACCATTCAATCGCTTGCAACCCATGAGAACTTTTTTTCACATTATCTAATGTAGCTTGCGCAACATCATCAAGCTTCAAACGAATTCCCAAACTTTCTTTGATTACTTTCAATAAATCTAAATGTGGAAATTTGAGCAAATCCCCGAGATAATAATTATTCAGAACCGGCAAATCAAAATGTTCACTGTTATAACCAATGAGGCGTTCGGAGTGTTCCAAAATAGGCCACAATTTATAGAGCTCGTCCTCGGTAAAACTTTGGTACTCGTTGGTTTCGTAACGATAAATAGAAACTACCGAAACTTTCAATTTCTTAAAATCATTATCGACATCAAAAAAAGTATTCTGGGTTTCAATATCAAATACAACTTCGGTAGACATAAAAATTTAAATCTTATTTTACACCTTTATACATCTCGTCGATCAACGGTCCTTGGCAAAGGTCAGGAAGATTTCGTCCGCTTTTTATAATGTCTTGCGCAGCATCAGCAAATTTTTTGCTGTTGTCATACAAACAAAAAGCTTCTTTTCCAACATATGAAGGAAGAGGATTTTTAGAAAAATATTTTTTTATTTCACATTTACCTTCTTTTGGACCAACGATTTCGTAATTATCTACAATTTCTGTACCAACATTGGCATGCTGCATTGCGGGCTTGCAATCTTTAAAATACTTATCAAAACAGGTTAAATCTGTTCCACAATCCTTTGGAGCAGATGCGATAGTGTTTAAACCAGAACCGCTGCAGCCAGCACCAAGGAGTAACAAAAATGCACTAAACGAACTCAATAAAATATGAGACCTCCTCATAAAATTTATGTTTAAATAAATAAAAAGATTTTTTATTTTAACAATTGTAATACTTCGTCGGCAGCCACAAGTTTTGACTCTGCTTGTGATCTTTTTTTGAACTCAATTTTATTTTCAGCAATGGTTTTTTTGGAAACTACTAAACGATAAGGAATACCAATTAAATCGGCGTCGGCGAATTTTTCTCCGGCTGTGGCTTCAGCACGATCATCAAATAATACTTCTACTTTTTGATCGAGCAAGCTTTGGTACAATTTTTCTGCTTCGGCTTTTACTGTCTCATCATTACCAAGCACCACTAAGTGCGCTTTGAATGGCGCCACGCTTTCTGGCCAGAGAATTCCTTTTTCATCATTAAACAACTCAACAAGCGTTCCCATTACGCGAGACGGGCCAATGCCATAGCAACCCATTTGTACCAACTTATTGTTTCCTTCCGCATCGGTGTAAGTAAATTTAAATGCTTCAGAAAATCGGGAGTACAATTTAAAAATATTTCCAATCTCAATGGCCTTCACTTCTTTAAGATTTTCTTTGGGATTTAAACATTTTTCATTTAAACACCCAATTACGCTTGGATTAAAAATCTCTTTATTAATTGCTGTTCCACATTTTTCACATAGATAAATTGTATCTTCACCAACCGGACAAATGGCTTGAAATTCATGAGAAAATTCCGTAAAAGCCCCTCCAGATGCATAGGTTAATACAACAGTTTTTCTATCAAAACCGAGTCTTTCATAAATTTTAAAATAAACTTCTTTCATCTTCTCATAATATCTTTCCAAATCTCCCGCCATTCCAACACCCTCTGGCTGTAAGTCTGCTGTATGAAAAGAATATAAATCTTTCATATTAAATTCTCGTCCACGAAGTAAACCAGACTTAGCACGAGCTTCGTTGCGGAATTTGTTTTGTATTTGATATACAGCCACAGGCAAATCTCTATAAGAAAAAGTATGTGATTGCACTAAAGGTGTGACAACTTCTTCGTGGGTTGGGTTTAAAACAGCCTTTGCACCACCTTCTATTTCTAAATGAAATAAAACATCCATGGCATTTCGACCGGTTGTTTCGTAATTTTCTTCTAACGTGATAGCAGGCATTAAGATTTCATTCGCCCCGATTTGGTTTAGTTCTTCACGGATAATGTTTTGTATTTTGGTGAGCACTCGCAATCCTAATGGTAAATAGTTGTAAACTCCCGCCATTTGTTTTGAGATAAATCCGCCCTGAGTTAGCAGTCGCGCATTTACACTATCTGCATCTGCAAGAGTTGTTTTTGTTGTTTTTCCAAAAAACTTTGTATATCGCATACATTTGTAAGCAAAAGAAATGCCATTAACTTAAAATAAACTAATTTCACTTAGACTAGCATTTCTTTTTAAAAATAACAATCTTAATCTAACTTAATAACTTGACCAGGTTGAAGAGTTTTTGGTCCAGAATTCTGACCCACATCTGGATTATTTTTAGGCATTTCCGGTGGAGGTGGAATAGTTTTTTTAACTTCTGGAGCCGAAATTTTTTCTACTACCGGAATTTTTGGTTCAGAAGAAACAGGCGTGGTTACCGCGTTTTGCGGTTGTATTGGTTTTGATACCAGCGGTTTCAACTGTTGCAAAGAAATAGTTGGCTCTGAATTTTGTCCATTATTGTTACTATTATTTCTTTGCTGATTATTGTTTTGATTATTTCTCGGCTGGTTATTTTGTACAACCGGTTTTGGTTTTTCCACTTGTCTTCCTTGTGGTGGCTTAGGCGCATTATTCATTGGTCGCGGGGTTTGTGGAGGATTTTGTGGAGGGTTTTGTTTTATCGGTTGAGGCTGAACTTGGCTTTGAACAGGATTTTGTGGCAGCTGTTGCGGTGGTTGCATTTTTGGCGCTTCGGTTTTTGGCGGCTGCACTACATTACTATCAATTTTCTTTTCTAGTGGTGCTGGTGGTCGCGGAGGCTGTTGTGGTGGGGGCGCAGAATTCAACATATCGTTCAAAGAAATTCCTTTCTGCGCGGTGTCTACCAACAAAACTTTTTCTGTTTTGATGTCATTAAACTGAGCATTTTTGTTAGCGCTCCGGTTGCGGTTGTTTGATTTTTGATCTCCCCCACCGTTGCCATTTCGATTTTTGTTCTGCTGTGGTGGTTTAGAATTATTTTGTGGTCGAGAGGGCTGTGACTGATTATTTTGTGGACGCGACAGCGTTACTGCTTTGGGCGGATTTACTGATTGTACTTTAGGTGTGTTTTGGGCATTATTTTGATTCGGCGGAACAACTACGGGTTGAGCAATATTTTGGGTTGAGGAATCTATAACAACTTTTTCCGCAATAATTATTGGCGCATTAGGATTTAAAGAGGCCGCCAAATCTCGAGCATCCCTTTCGTCATTGTCACTATCTTCCAATTCATCTGCCCCACCTTCAGAACTACTCCAACGCGAAATTTTATCTTCAATTTTATCGCGAGCAACGGCGTAGCGTTCGCGAGAGACGCGCACTACTTTTTCTCTACTACCAGTCGGCGAACCGATTGGGGGAAGAGTTAAGGCGCTAAACGGGCGTGAAGCCACACCATCGATCATGAGTTTCAAATAAATATGATATTTGGGCAGGTTTACCAAATCTTCTTCGACAAACGTAGGGATAAATTCTTTTGCCAAAATTTCCGCATCACTAGAACCCACGCGGAAAGTTACCATCGTACCGACGTTACCGATTACTGCGGCCAATACCATTTCATCGAGCTGCTCCATGTATTGGTGAGCCATAATCAAATCTAAGCGATATTTACGCGCTTCAGACAAAATGTTTGCAAAACTCTCTGTAGCAAAGTTTTGGAACTCGTCAACATACAAAAAGAAATCTTTACGTTCTTTTTCCGGAATATCTACACGTTCCATGGCGGAGAGCTGAATTTTGGTGATAAGCATACCTCCGAGCAAACGAGAATTATCTTCACCAATTCTACCTTTGGAAAGGTTCATGATAAATATTTTTTGGGAATCCATAATTTCTCGAATATTAATTCGAGATTTTACTTGGGCTACAATGTTACGAATAATAGAAGCAGACAAGAATTGCCCGATTTTGTTTTGAATTGGAGCAATAGCTTCACGACGAAAACGGTCTTCGTACTTAGCAAATTCACTTTCCCAAAAAGCTTTTACTACCGGATCTTTGAGCACAGCTACAACTTTTTCGCGATAATCATCATCAGCAAGTAAACGATTGATACCGAGAAGTGTGGTACCGGGATAATCGAGCAAAGCCAAAATGGTGTTGTTCAAAATATATTCCATACGCGCACTCCATACATCAGGCCAGATTTTCTTGAACACACCCATAAGACCTGAGGCTACCAAGTGGCGATACTCCGGGTCAACGGATTCTAGAATATTAAAACCAATCGGATAATCCATATCCGCTGGGTTGAAATATACAATGTCATTCACGCGGTGTGGTGGTACAAAATCGATTACTTTTTCAGCAAAGTCTCCGTGCGGATCTACCAAACCAACGCCATGGCCAGCATAAATATCGTTCAAAACCATGTTTTCCAAGATCGTGGTTTTGCCCATACCAGTCTTGCCAACCAGATACATGTGGCGGCGGCGATCGTCTACTTTGATACCAAATTTTCTGTTTTGATTACGATAATTAGTCAAACCAAAAAAGTTGACCTCAGGATCAATACGCATCCCTCCAAATGTTTCGGGAATTTTTCCATCACTCATATAGGAATATTATAGCGTGTTTGAAGTCAAAAGTCTATCAAGTCCATCAAGTCTATAAAGTACAAAAACGGTTACTTACCCAATACCCGCCCACCTCGTAGTAGTTACCAAGGGCTTATGGCTAAGCAACAATCACACTTTACGGACTTGAAAGACTTTATAGACCTGTCTGCCGACAGGCAGGCTTGATTGACTATATTGCCACTATATTATTGACGTAGGTGCTCTGATGTATTATTTTAATGCAATTAGCTTTTGGCTAATAAGGAGGACTGCGATGACAAAAGTAAACGTAATCAAAATGTTTGAACGGACTCTTTTGGGTATTTTCCTGCTAACTTGTCCGTATTTGATCTTTGGTTGTGGAACCCCCACGATAAACAATAACCCGGAAGTAAATCCGTGCCCAAGAATTGGATCGTCTGGACCAGTAGAAATAACTGCGGACTGGCCCACTCCTGGCTCTACTCTGATTGACAACGTAGTAAGAGACAATGTAGTTTGCCGATTCAAAATTAAAAATAGAGGCACTATTCCACTGTCTTTGAGGCAAGCAAATTTCTTGAACACAGGAGTAACATCTAGTGCTTTAACCTATGAAGCATACTTACATTCTACAGATTTGAAAATTCGAATCGGCTTCTCATCCACGGAAACAAAATTTTCTTCAAACTTTGACAAGACAACCCCAACCATTCCCGGTAAAACAGATGCTTTTTTGGAATTAATTTACGTTGGCGGAACAGCTAAAAGAGACGACCGTTGGAGTTGTAGAATAACGCAGTTTGATCTTGTTTTTTCGCTTGCCGCGATGTGTGGCGGAAATGGATCTGATCGTGTATATCCAAATATTTCTTCTGTTGAAACTGGAACATTGATCAAGGATTAACTTTTTCGCATTTGTACGACAATCATTCGGGCGTGGAAATATTCCACGCCTTCTCTATTCCAAATAAATTTCAATTTTTTCCAATATAATTTAAACATATAACCTTTCCAAAATATACTTGACAATATCATCAAAATATGGTATAATTTAAAGGTTTTTAAAATTTAACCCTTCTATACAAAAGGCTAAATATAGCCAAAAATCCGCAAGAATAAAAAAACCCTCTATTTTGAGAGGTTTTTTAAATAGTATTCCGCTTAGCTATAGGTTAGAAAATTTCTAACTTGATAGCTGAGCGGGAATGGTTCCTGCTCTTTGACCAGTGGGCATGGCCGAAAGGTTGTGCTCAGGAAAGGTAAGTTCGATGTCCCACGCGATGCGGTTTGCTATCTACATGATTCTGACTGCGCTCTTTACTCTGACGGCCTGCGGCGTGGAGCCGAACGAGGACGACACCCCTGTTGGAACCATCCAGCACTGGGACTTCCCCTGCCCGGAAGGCGGGGTGTTTGGTCCAGTGATAATGGAGGCCGTGTGGCCTGTAACGCCTCTTGTGCTCAAAATTACGCAAGGGTCGTCCCTGGGCCAGCTCCAGGTGTTTAACCAAGGACAGAACCCCGCTCTCCTTACGGGATCCTTTACTGTGATCTTGGAAGGAGTAACACTCAACCCATTGGAGTACATTCTCGTCTCCCACGACAGGAACGAAACAAAAGATCTGGGTCGGATCACCTATTCAGGCCGGCCCGAGATCACCTTCCCCAAGCTAGAGGACGCCAACGCAATCATCCCTCCAGGAGGGAAACTTAGCGTGCATGTCAATCTTGCACCCGGTAGCAATCCAGCCTCTGGCGACATCTGGAGGGTCTCGGTGTTACCTGGAGCGCTTCACTACCGGACAATCTCCTCGTGCGGTGAAGGGAAGGAGAAAGTGGAGGGGGTGTCCGAGGGGTCTGCTTTGCTGAGCTGGATCCTCAACCCATAGGCCAGCTCCACCGGCCCAAAACTACGGGCCTCCAGGCGCGACGCGGATCTATTCCGCGGCGCGCCTTCTTTATTTTAATTCAAAAATTCTTTCCAATACTCATACAACTTTTGCGTCGCTACCAAATCACCCACATTGTACTCAGCAATTTCAAAATATTTTTTTTCTTTAAACAAACCTGCAACATCATCTCCACTCACCCCTTGCGCTTTAGGGCTTTCAATACCAAACGCGCGGCAAGATACATGCAAACTATTTTTTTTTCTGACCGAACCATAAAAACTCAACTGATCACATAAATCCACATGCTTGGCATCGTAAACTTGCGAAGATAAATAACGGTTGGATAATAAATTTTTGGTTGGCCGCACTTTGTTTATGGCCGAGCGGATCATGAGAAATGGAACATCAAACTCGCGACCATTAAACGTCACAAATTCGGTGTAGTTTGCTGCACCTTGCCAAAACTGCTCCAGCATTTCTTTTTCCGTTCGGCATTTGT
>DALYEE010000023.1:0-2613 GCA_031972655.1 Candidatus Magasanikiibacteriota bacterium | reverse complement strand
ACGCTCATATTCATCTTCGCTATACGATTCTTTTTTGAGCCAGCGCGTGAGCATTTCTTGCGTTGTCGGGTCGAGCGTATCAAAGTCTTCGCCGACGGTTTCGATGTCGAGAATGAGTGTGGACATATTTTATTTTCTTATAAATATTATTGAGCTAAATCTTGCTTTTTTTTATCATCGTAATTAAAAATTGGGCCTTTAAATTTGGCTTCATCCACTTTGAATTTATAAGTAGTGTAATTAAAATCTAATTTATCCCAATCGTCACCACCATTCACTTTTAATTTTCCTTCATCAAGACGATTTTTAAATATCAACAGGTCACGTATCAGTGAACGGTTCAATGTTAATTCTTCAAGCGGCATACCCGAATATACATCTAACTTAGAAATTTTTGTATTAAATAATCTAAGTTTTCTCAATTTTTTAGTAGCTAACGGAGGAGCATTTTCTATGGGGAAATTATCAAGTTCCAATTCACTTAATTCTTTCGCTTGACGAACAGCAGCGTTTATTTCATTTGTTATGTTACCTTGGTTTTCTACGGCATAGTACTGTCCGTCCCACACAAACCTTTCTAAATGTGAAGCTTGCGCCAGCTTTTCTAAACCAATCACGATACTAGAATCTATTTCTACTTCTCGTAACTCACTAAGATTATTTAATTGGTTTAAATCTGCTTTATAACCAACGATACGCAATTTTTTTAGAGGTGTATCTTTAAAAGGTGTTAGGTCAAGAACCTTACCCTCAATCATTTTTGTTTGCTCGGTATGAGATGCGGCATTAAATTTTTGTCTTTGTTCAAACTCTTTAGTCGTCAAAAGATCTGGATCTTCTGCTGTTACGAGCCGATTTTCACAATCAAAATCAGCAGCCATTTTTGTTTCCAAAACTTGTTTCGGTGAGAAACGAACAGTTTCTACCCCACTCGAAGCATCTTTTAAATCTGGCGGTACTCCTAACTTGTCTGCATCGAGATACGTAACTTGCAAGACATCGCTATCGTTTGAATTCTTTTGAGCGTCAACAAAACTCAACTTTTTAGCTGAAGAATACTGCGAAGGTGCATACCTACCCTTGAACACATTATTTGTAGGGCTTAAACCTGGTGGAAGCAAATCAAATCCATCGCTCAAACCTTGATCATAAGCTTTATCTGGCGACAAGCTGCTGGGAATTAAATTCCCTTCTTTTTTAGCTCCAAACTTTGCTCGCAAAAAATTCATCGGGCCTACTATAACAGTACCCTCAATATCTTCTTCTTTTAATTGATCAATAGCATCTTCAACAATATACCAGCTAGGATCAGACACATCGTTTGCCAAATTTACCAACAACCTCCTATGCGGGTCTTTTGAAATTTGAACTTTAATCTCCATTCCTGGAAAAACTTTTGAAATAATAATCATGTTTCTTTTCAATCTTGCTTTGCAGTCGCCATGCTTTTTCTTACCTTCCTCTAGTTCTTGTTTGGTTAAAACCATCTCATTTAAATTTGGCTGTTCGGGATCGAAATCTCCTTGGTCGTTTACAATTTCAAAAATAATTCGTCTTTTCCAACCTTCAAAATCAGCTGTTTCTTGCGGGTATGTTTTTTTAGAAAGTTCTTGATATTTTTTAATTTCTTCTTCTAAAGATTCGCCTTTCGCTTCAACCATTTTTTTATCTACAATGCCCCGTGAAACTTCATGAGCAAGAAAAAATTTCAACCAATCAACCCTGCCTTCTTGACCATCTTTTATTTCCAATTTTCCGTCGGGTGATTTCTGAATCTCAATCCCTCTTAAACCAAGCTCTTCATTGTCATATGCCTTTCCATTGCGAGCAGCAGTTTCTAAACCTTCTTTAAAGCTTGAAACACCTGACTGATTTTCAGAAAAAAATGCCTTTGATTCTGCGAACATATCCTTTGTGGCACGTTTTGCTTTTGTAGCTTGCACTACAGCTTCATTTTTTACATGGCTACCTGTTGCCATGTCAGCAGCGCCAACGTGTAAGCCAGCAGACAAAACTGTTGCCAATACCGCGGTCTTTCTATCGACGCCATATTTTTTTCTTTTTGTCTCATCGGTTTGATTATCTGTATTTTCAGGTTTAAAAGGTGAGATTTTTTCAGACATATGACTGATGAATAATAGTTAAAAGTCAAATAATTTTTCCAAAAACTTACTCTATTTACATTTATTCCACAACCCTATCTTTCCACCCCTTGCCTCCCCCATCGCCTCTTTAAACAATCCCGCAAACTTCACATCCGGCGGTACCGTATCTACGTACGCAAACCCTTCTTTTAATAACTGCGAATTTACAAAAGTTCCATCTTCCAAATACACGTAGCGCAACAACCGTTTGTATCTATCAGTTTCAGAAATGTCTTTGACCAAACGGACTTTTTTATTCAAAACTAATGCACTGTTTCGCAAAGCTGCTTCTTGACCAAAACATTGGATGGGTTTGGTGGGATGATGGATTTCCGGGGTGTTGATGCCAATGTAGCGGACTTTTTCACCACTTTCAAGTTCAATGGTGTCGCCATCAATCACACGGGTTACCGTAACAAATGTTGAAGTATTAAATTGGCCAGTCGTGGAGGTGGTGCTTACAGCTTGT
>DALYEE010000022.1:1284-13617 GCA_031972655.1 Candidatus Magasanikiibacteriota bacterium | reverse complement strand
TATAACAAAATAGTATACCATAAATTTACCTGTTTGTCAAGAGTATGACGGAAATGTATATTTTTTTTGGCTAATTTTATACAAAAAACTGCTTTTAAAATTTTTTTTTGTATAATTTTAGCTAAATTATACTTCTTTCAAATACTTCTGGGGTTATTTACTTCTTTCCCGCTCTAGCGTACAATTTCAAAACTATGACCACTAAAAACCCCAAACTTTGGTTCGTGCTTGGCCGTGAAAGCCAGCTTTCAGTTGCTGAAATTATTTCTATCATTGGATCACAGGATTACTCAGTTGATTCAGGAATATTAAAAACATCTTCGTCATTGGATGCCAAAATTTTGATGCCTCACTTAGGTGGAACTATTAAAATTGCCGAGGAAATTTCTACCAACCTTACTGAAAAGGAACTGCTCGACACAATGGTTGAAGAATTAAAAAAAATCGAAGGTAAAATAATTTTCGGCATGAGCATGTATTCGTCGACGGTAGGGGTTGAAAATATTCAACCCCTCCAAGATTGGGGTAAAAAAATTAAACAGATTTTTAAAAATGAAGATCGCTCTGTACGCTACGTGGAAAACCGTGAAACAGTCTTATCTTCAGTAACAGTTGAAAAAAATGGATTAACCAAACGTGGTACAGAATTTTTGATTGACACAGACATGAAATTAACTCCCCGCTTTGGTCGCATGCCGCCAAAGCTCACAGCGACGGAGCACGGGGTAGGGGTGGGTGAAAAAGCACACCAAGAAACCAAATTTTCTCTCGCTAAAAGTTTGGTCGTGCAACCCTTCGAAGAGTGGGGCAAACGTGATTTTGGTCGCCCCGCACGAGATGACCACAATGGGATGTTACCACCGAAGCTCGCGACGATTTTGATAAACCTTTGTGGTGTAGGGGCGAAGGGCCCTTCGCCCCTACCCACCCCAACGGATGGTTTCACACTCCTCGATCCTTTTTGCGGCTCCGGCACAGTTCTGACAGAAGGAATAAATCTGGGAATTACCAAACTTATTGGAACTGATCTTTCTGACAAATGTATTTCTGATACCAAAACAAATGTTGCGTGGATGTTGCAACAATCTGAATTGGTAGAGACACAAAATTTTGCGTCTCTACACCAGACGAAACACTTAAAACCAACTATTTCTATTTTTCAAACAGATGTTCGTGACTTGAGAAAAAAAATTAACCCCGAGTCAATTGATGCAATTGCAACTGAACCAACACTTGGCATACCACTGCGTGGACATGAAAAAAAACATGAACTAGAAGTTCAAGCAAAAGAATTGAAGGAATTGTTTATTAAAGCTTTTAACGAATTTTATAAAATCCTCAAACCGGGAGGTAAAATTGTTTTTGTAATACCGAGGTTTAAATATGGAGGTGAATGGATACGGATAGATTGTGTTGAGGCAATAAAAAGAATAGGGTTTAACACCTTACCCCTTTTGCCTGAAGAAGAATTTATTCTGTACGCCAGACCCAACCAACGTGTGGGTCGAGAAGTTTGGAGATTCCAAAAAAATTAAGTTGCAATGTGGAAGTAACACGTATCACCATCTTTCATCACATAATCTTTTCCTTCTAGTCGCATCTTGCCGCTCTCGCGCAATTTTGCCCAACCACCCACATCTACAAAATCTTTCCAACCAACCACATCGGCTTTTACAAAACCTTTTACAAAATCCGTGTGAATGACGCCAGCTGCATCTGGTGCTTTGGTGCCCACATTCACTGTCCAGGCTCTCGTTTCTGGTTCACCCGAAGTAAAGTACGTAAGTAAATTTAAAATTTTATACCCGGCGGTGACTAATTTATCCAAACCACTTTCGGTAATCCCAAGTCCGGCGGCATATTCTCTGGCATCTTCTGGTGAGAGTTCTGCGAGTTCTGCCTCAAGCTTGGCACACATCTGTATTACTGTGGTGTGTGCATCGATATTTTGCAACTGAGTTGCGTCTTTGGGAAGCTCATCACTATTCACTATATACAGCATCGGCTTCATGGTAAGTAAATGCAAATCTTTCAAAAATATTTTTTCGTCATCGGTAAATTCCATGTTGCGTACTGGTTGGTTGTTTTGCAAATGGTTGAAAACTTTTTCAAGACAAGAGATTTCTGCTTCAGCATCTTTGGCAGCCAAACCTTTGGCTGATTTTTTTACATTTTCAAGACGCTTGTACACCGTTTGTATATCAGCGAGCGCGAGTTCGGTATTAATAATACTAGCGTCTTCGGCGGGGTCGACACGATTGTGGACATGGGTAATATTATTATCGGTAAAATTTCGCACCACTTGAGCAATCGCATCCACTTCACGGATGTGAGATAAAAATTTATTTCCCAAGCCCTCTCCTTCTGATGCGCCTTTTACCAAACCAGCAATGTCCACAAACTCAATGGTGGTTGGAACAATTTTTTTAGAAACTGAAACTTCTGCGAGTTTTTGCAACCGCTCATCAGGTACTTCAACAACACCCACATTTGGGTCGATAGTGCAAAATGGATAGTTTTGTACATTGGCTTGCTTGCTTTTGGTAAGGGCATTAAACAGTGTTGATTTGCCAACATTGGGCAACCCAACAATTCCAATTGAAAATGACATAGCGAAATTTTAATTATATGGTAGGAAGATCATAGCATGTTTTATAAAAAACTCAATATTATTGACATATTAATGGCGGGCCGGTATTCTACAGATCTCTTTAAAGATACGGAGGGGTTCACATGACAAGATTCGCTTATTTTCTTGCTTTTTGCTTAGCTTTTTTTCCTTTGAAAGTTTGCTTTTCTGCGGAACAAGCACGTTCGTTTAGCTGCACTCTTTTAACCTTCCCGGACAGGGGCGTCACTGCTCTGCACTTTGATTTTTATGTAAGCCAAGACAAAGCCTATGTTATTACTTGCCAATCAGCAAACCATCCTGGCTACGTGATGCTTACATCCTTTTACTGCAATCAGATATTTTCCTTTATTATTAACCAGGGCACAGTTCCTTTTAGACGTGTGGATGCTCAGTCAAAAGCGATCATCATACCCAACACATCAGACAAAACAATTACCATTACATCTTTTTGCACAGCTTCTCCCACTAGCAACATATAACCTTCAAGCGCCCAGACTCCTGGGCGTCTTTATATTTTATCTTGACATTGATTAGCCAAAACCATATAATCGCTTAAACAAAGTAAATTTGTTACCAAAAAAATTTTTTTTAGGGCCGTTAGCGCAGCTGGTAGCGCGTCTCCATGGCATGGAGAAGGTCACCGGTTCGAATCCGGTACGGTCCACACTGTAAATAAGAATCACGAACGATGAAATTATAAATAATCATCTTTAAAAAACTATCTGCTAGTTTGTTTATTTGTTTTTAAAAATTTTTTATAAATTACACATAAGCTAACTAGCACGCTTAAAGAGAGGTAAAAATGGACGGTTCTTGTGTTGAATCAAGTGATATTAGCCTGTTCGAAGCAGCGAAACTGAGTTTGTTGGCCATATCAGGTTTGATATTTCAGGCTTGGCCAGCCGATTTGGGCGATTTGCCCACTGCAGCTGAGACCAAAGAGAATCCATCGAATTTGCCGCCTGTAATTTTTCGAGGTGGTCACGTCATAGTCGACGAATCCCAATGCATTGATGTCTTGACTTCTCTGTTTCTAGCCATAAACCAATTTCATACCAATGGAATTTCGCCGGATAATATTTTCTCTTCTTCAAAAGCTGGCCGGCTCATTTTGCACACAAATGGAAACGTTTCTCCCGTATGCAGAACTTCGTCACTTTTCATCGAGATTAGCAAAAGATACGAAACGGTTTTGTTGCCGCTTCAGTCGGGAAACATTTCTTGCCAACAACTTTACTTAGCAGGAGTAGAACATGTTGGTTATTACGAAAACACTGTGCAAGGAACCGGTTTTTATTGGCAATGGATACCGCGACTTGATTCTGATGGTTTAGTTAGCGGAGGGCGACTAGAACTTGTTGGTAATATGTCAACTATGTTTCGTAAGCACATTCCAAAAAAACTGGTGGTGCAAAAATGACATTGCCGCCAACCATCTTTTTTAACCCTCTTCACTATCTGATATATAATGTGATTTTGATTCTTTAATAAGGCTCTTTGTAACCTGTTTTTTGTAAACAAACATTGTTTGTAGAAAACTAAAAACAATCCCGATTAAATCGGGATTGTTTTTTTATCTGTGGACAAAACTGTGCATATGTAGTGGATTAAGTGAGTAAGTTTGATTGTTTGTATAGACTATCCTATACAAATTTACCATCACTAATCCACACTGCTATCCACAGGGAGTTAATACTTTGTTTCACGTGAAACAATTCTATTTATCCCAAATGAGTCTAAATAATCCCTTAAAAGTTTGGGCTAAAAACTTGTTCGTCAGTACAGTGCCGAAGATTGGTTGGCTTAAAGAAACAAGGGCTATGGAGTCATCCCAGATAAGAATATCTGTCGGTAAGTCTTTGTTTTCTGCCCCGAGTAATTTAAAATCGTAAAGTCCTTTTAACAATTCTTTGCCATGTGCTGCCATTTTTTGTGAATCTTTGGTCAAGATATCGTAAAAAACAATGTTCAGCCGCTTTAATTCTCTAAAATAGTATTTCGTAAACTCTGGTAAAACGATCGAAAGCTGGTTGGTTGAACCAATAGCCATTATTTCTTTAGCCTTCAAACTTCTTTGATATATTTCTTGAACCTGATGTTCACCTTCATAGAATTGAACCTTTGGCTTATTGATCTGAGTAGTGTAGATACCTCGAAGATCGGGAATAAGTTGTTCAATGGTATCTTTTTTTCTTTGCCAGCTTCGAAGAAGCGCTTCAGGATCCCTAGCTACATAGGATTTTTTTCCACCCACCCTGTTTACTTCAATTAAACCCTTCTCTTCTAGAGCTTGCAAAACATTATAGCAATTAGTACGCGCTATTTTTGTTCCACGTGAAACAATTGGAGGTGTTGAAACTCCATTTTCCAACAAAAATAAGTACACCGCTATTTCAGATTGGTTGAGT
This sequence comes from Candidatus Magasanikiibacteriota bacterium, assembly GCA_031972655.1. GTDB lineage: Bacteria > Patescibacteriota > Patescibacteriia > Magasanikbacterales > GWA2-37-8 > DALYEE01. The sequence goes on along the minus strand of DALYEE010000022.1, from coordinate 8,577 downwards.
CCGATTGATTTTAGTTGTTGTTGGATCGACATATTACGAAATAATACTGAAAGTTTTTGATGTCATTGTTGTAGCAGCCTAAACTTTACGCCTGTCCGGGTCTAACCGGATACAAACGACAAAATCACCTGAACACATTTTGTAGACACTATACAAATTAACTCTTTGTGCGAATTGTCAAAATAAATTATATCATTTAATTTGCTTAATGTAAATGAATATTGAAAAATTTATTCAAATACGTATTGATTGTATTTACAAAATCAACAATAAGCACCATACTTAGTAGTTCCTTTACCAATTAAAGGAATAGGAGGATTCAAATGAAGAGTTACCTTTTCTATGACCAGGATGAGATAGGTGTAATGATAAACACACCACTTGGCATGAGCCAGGTGCTGAAAGGAAAGATGGTGGTTTTAAATGATTCAAGTGGTGATTTTGTTGTTTTGATCGGGAACCACTACGATAGACACTCGGCTCTAATTGCTGATTACTTGAAACAGGTGCACGGAATTGTGCTGCAAAGATACTTCCAGGATTACAGCGAAGAGGCTGATATGAGAGAGAAGCTGGAGAATCTTGGTCTCACATCGAAGGGGGGAATGGATATTGATTTTTCTCCAGACAACATCCGTGAGCGGAACAAAGGCACTACCAGAATAAGTGGATGCTCAAGTCTGCTTGGTTCAGTTAAGCTCGAAGTACTGGAACAGATCGTACCGCACATATTTGAAGACCCGGCGCTTGCATTGTCTTGGGAAAGAATGAAGGCGGAAGAGGATTAGTCTAACCGGTCGGGCAGCGGCATAATTGTCGACTGAATTCTCAAAAACACATGGGGCTGAAAATTTTCAGCCCCTACTATTTTTAATCCTGATTGCAAAAAACATTTTCAATTTTCTAAATTGCTAAAAAATGCTATAATGATAATGGAGTTAAAGCATAACAACATTATATGCAAATAAAAAAATATCATGCGCCGCTTTTTTTAATTTTACTAATCATGGGTGCGAGCGTGACTTGGGGGCTTTTTGTTTTCAACCCGCAAGCACCGGCACATGTAAAGGAAATTGCCGATGCTGGATATGTGCCTGGTCAACCTACAAATCTTGCCGCTGTTCTGGTGACTGAAAATAAAATTAATTTAACTTGGACAGCACCAGCAGTCGACGAACTCTTTGCCGCTGCACCATCGCAGTACGTAATATACCGTAGTCTTACGGGCAGTGATTTTGATTCCATTCTACCAATTGCCACCATTTCATCAGCAACCTCAGACTATAGCGACCAGTCTGTAGCACCTGAAACAACCTACTACTATAAGGTGGCCGCAAAAAATGGAACAGGCGAGGGGGTTAACTCGAATGTTTATCAAGCGACCACACCCGCACTGCCAGTTCTGCCTGCGACCGGACTTAGTGCTGCAGCTCAATCAACTTCGCAAATAAAGTTATCTTGGGTTCAACCTGCGGATAACTTAACCTACGAAATTTATCGAAAAACTGCTTCAGATGGAAGCGCGTCCCTGATCGCTGCTGTTCCTTCCGCAGATGTTTTCTTAGATCAAAACCTTTCATCTCAAACTACTTATTCATATTTTATTATTTCTCGACGGGGGATTAATACCAGCGACCCAACAGAAACGGTTTCCGCTTCCACACCCGCTGTTCCAAGCGGCTCCGGCTCCTCTTCGATCCAACCCCCAACACCTCCTCCTACTGTTATCCTACCCACCATCTCAGATATTCAGGTAAATATTTCAACCAGTACAGCTACTATTTTTTGGAAAACAAACGTTGCCACAAACGGCGAAGTAAGATATGGCACAACTTCTGTTTATGACCAAAAAAAATCTGACTCAGCTTTCAAAACTAGCCACCAAATCGTCTTAGATCTTTTGTCACCAAAAACAGTTTATCATTTTCAAATCATTTCCGTTGATAATCTTGATTACCACGTTTCTTCTTCCGACAACACTTTTACCACACTGGAAGAAATTGTCTTACCAAAAAATATTAGCGACCTTCAAGTTTCAACCTCATCTCAAAAAATTCTTTTGACTTGGAAAAACCCTTCTACTCAAAAAACCAACTTCTTCGACGGAGTAAAGGTGGTGCGCAAAATATACTCGCCCTCATTAAGCAACACTGATGGCACCACTATTTATACCGGCACGGAAGAAAGCTTTGTTGATGCCAGCGCCTTAGAAGGTACTCGTTATATCTATACGGTTTATACTTTTGATCCTAAAAATAATTTTAGCAGCGGCGTTGCTGCCGAAGGCTTGCTCGTTTCCACTGTTGTTAAAAATGACCAATGCAATTTAAGTGCGATTGATTGCACATTGGCAGCTTGCCGCTTCAACCAAGTTTGTATTGAAAAGACTTCAACTGTTCCAGTTTTGATTCCTACCAAACCAACTACTCCAAAAAACAATGTGACAATTTTTTCTAAGCTTGGTCTGCTGGATTTCAAATTTTTCACTGGCGAAGGATTAACACCTACAACTCCAGAAAATGGCACTGTGGAAACTTTGGAAAGAAATCGAATTAGGATTGTTTTTCCTGAAAACAAACTTCCCGTTCCTCCAAAAGGTTTGGTATTACAAGTTGCTGGTGAAAACGACCGCACCTTTGTGTATGATCGAACCAAAAAAGAATATTATGTTGAGCTTGACGCTCCAAGCAATGGTTGGTATGAAGGCGTGGTGGTTGTAAACGAAACCAAAAATACTTCAGAAACTATTCCTTTCATCTTCCATCTTCTCCCTTTTGGAACAATCACCGACAACACAAATAACTCTGGATTAATTACGGGAGCAGAAATTAGACTTTATGATAAAGCATCAAACAAACTCGTAGATCTTTCAAGTTCAAAACAAAAAAATCCTTCGACTTCTCCTGATGGTCAGTTTGGTTTCATTGTCCCTGAAGGTCAATATCTGTTAACTGTTTCCAAAGATGGATTTATCACTTCTACTTCTTCTCTTAGTGTCTCGTCTCCAAATGTAATTAACAGCCGAGTCCAACTCACACCTCTTAATCCTGCATTATTCGGCGCTTTCTCGCCCCGTTCTACTGCCTCGCAAAAACAACTCAATACTTTTACAGAAAAAGTTTTGGCTCCATGGAGTATTGGGCTGGCGGCGATTAGTTTGCTTGCTCAGGTTTCACTTTTTGATCTCCTTGGTCTTTTAAGACTCATCTTCCTTCAACCTATTTTATTGATTGGCTCGAGAAAAAGACAAGCATGGGGTCAGGTTTATAACGCTTTAAATAAATTACCTGTGGACTTAGCTGTGATCAGACTAGTAGACAATGCTACAAATAGAATTGTGCAATCGATGGTTACTGGAAAAAATGGTAAATATTATTTTAAGGCAACACCGGGCGATTATCGTCTTGAGGCTTCCAAAGACCACATGACTTTTCCTTCAGAAATTCTTAAAAAATACAAAAGCGATGGTCGAAAAACTGATTTATACCACGGAGAAATGTTGAGTGTTAAAGATTATTACCCAATTATCACCGCCAACATTCCTGGTGACCCCACCGTGGAGTCCAAAACCCCAGCACGGCTGCGCTGGGAAAAAGCGGGTAGAACGATGCAGTTTATTATCGCTATCAGTGGATGTCTTCTTACGGGATACTCACTCTACAACTCTCCCAGCTCATGGTTTTTGTGGGTCCTCCTTCTTACGCACATCGTAGTTTTCTTACTTTTCTACAGACTGGCGATTCCTCCAAAACCAAGAGGGTGGGGAATAGTATTCGACAAATCCACCAGAAAACCTGTGGTCCAAGCAGTTGTGAGACTTTTCAATACCAATCTAAACAAGCTTGTCTCATCACAAATCACCGACCACCAAGGAAGATACTACTTCTTGGCTGGAGACAGCACATATCAACTTAGTTTTGAAAACCAAGATTACATCGCAATCACCAGCCAACCGATAGACCTCACTGGCAAAGAAGAAGAAAATATCGCCCTTAACGTTGGACTTGATAAAAAAGAATAGGCTAAAAAAAGACCAGGCACATTGCCTGGTCTTTTTAATTGATGATTTATAATCCGCAACCATCTTGTGTAGCCAGTCCGTTGATGTAACTAAAAAGAGTTTCGAAACTCGCATCCTTTCCGCCTGGTCGTTCCAATACTTTTTTTATCGATGCGCTCGTGGTTAAAAGTATAAAACGACTTGCAGAGTCAGATCGAAGAGCCGGTGCCCCGATTTCATCCGGCAGATTAAAGAAATTATTGTTTACAGCTTTATCAACAATACTTTGCAGCTGTTCATTAGTAAGTTTAAGATTCTTTTTAATACAGTTTTGTGACTTTTCATCATCACCAGTAACGATGCCTTTGTCATCAATACTAATCGATACTGGGCGAATATTCCCACCCAAAGTTCCATAGTAAACAGAATAAAATTTATCATTTGATCCAAACTTATCAATATTTGCCACAGTACCACTACTACCACACCCAGAAACCACAAATAACACGGCCATGCTGAGTGCCGATATTTTTTGGGAAAAAGATTTATTCATAGGGTATAGCTAATTAATAAGATAAATTATACTACCGATGGTTTTTGACGGCAAACTTAACCTGAAATTTACACATTCTTCCAAACCCCTTTAAACACCTCACGTAAATTGTGCGCCAAAACAGTATCGTATATTTCTACCAAATAATGCGGGCGAACACTGGTAACAACCATAATTACATAATCTCCACTAATCCACGTGGTGGCGGTAAAATCTTTACCCTCTTTCCAAAATTTTATATGGCGTTTAGAAAACTTTTTCTTCTTTAAATTTTCCGCAGATTCATTACTCACCAACTTAACTTCAATTTTTTCTGAGCATTCAGACTGCCAATACCAATCAATCCAAGTTTCGAAATATCGTACGAGCGACGCATCTTGAAAACCCCACCACACCTTGTCATATTGCAAAATGCTTTTGTTCCACACAGGAGTTTGTTTGTACAAATGGTTTTCAATATCTTCTTCCGCCACAAAAACAATTTTGGGAACAGCGTATTTGGTGTGCTCGGCAAATTTACCCAACTCTTTAATTGTTTCTTCCATTAAATTCTTTTTTTCCACCAACTTTTTTTCTTCTTTTTTGATCAAAACATCCCACTCCTGGGGCGGCACAGCCAAGAGGTAGCGCTGCTCACTGCCCAAATCTTCTTTAATCACTCCGCGCTCAAGCAATTCTTTGGTAATACTGTACACGGTCGTGCGATTTATTTTGGTGAGTAGAGAAATATTTGCCGGTGTAATTTTGCCATTCTGGAGGATAGTAAGGTAAATTTTTATTTCTTTTTCACCAAAGCCTAGCTTGGCTAACAATGTTTCTATCATAGACTTTTAGTTATACACATTTCTAGTGTGCCCGAATGTTTAAGATTGGTCAACAGATTTTATATGTTTTGTTGATATTTTATCAACAGTATTAAATTAGCTAAAATTATTGATTCTTAGTTAAAATTTTGTCATTTTGTTGTAAAAATAGTGACAATATCTTTAAAATAAGGTAAAAATACTTATTACTACTTTGAACGCGACGGCCTCCGGCCGAGAAAACTGACTTGTCGGTGGCCTCGGTGGGGGGTCGTCCAGCACTGTGGTCGGCCATGGTTATTCTCCGTCCAAAAGTGGTGACCATGTTCGGCCGCGGTAGCCTGTCCAAATGCCCTGGTACGGCATGTGGATGGCGATGGGCGGCCCCTCGTTTCTTTGCTGGAAAATTAGCTAAACCATCAAAAGAGAGGGAATAAAAATGAGCACGGAACAAAAGAACAAAGAAGCGCTTGCGGAAGCGCGTCGAGAGTACTGGCAAGCACTAAAAATCAGATTGCGAGCCAAAAATCTTGCGGACCTGGCTAAAATTCTTGAGATTACTCCAACACAGATTTATAACATAAGTAGGGTGGACCGACACGCCAATCAAAAACTTCTAGAAAGATTGGCCCACCTAGCACCAGACCTCGATCCCAGTTGTTTTGCTAAGCCCGAAGACGGATCGCAAGAAGCAAAGGATTTAAAAAAACCAAATATACTGACAATAACACTGCTGATTGAAATAGGCGAAAAAGCACGAAACGAAATTATTTCGGCCCTAATTTTGGACGCCGAAAAACATGGCAAGCTTTTACAAATCACTATTTCCTAATACTTGAACTGGTTATCTCGAACATAATTTGCCGGCACAAAGCAAATGTTGAGGAGGTATCACGAGGAAAGTGTCCGTGAGCAATTTATCCGCGTCGCGCAAAAGGAGGCAAACCATGCGTACAGTCTTGATAGCGCTACTAACCATAGAATCGCGCTGGCGACATACTTTGAAAAGATGGTTGGCTCAAAGTTCGGTATTTTTGCGTGGGGATTAGTTGGTGAGAAATGGGCTGAAGGTTATGTAGGAACGGTGGTTACCCCAAAACCATGGATGGCACTTTCCTGGGGAGCCGGGATTGAACAAGATCGCGCACCGTATAGATTGGGAGGTACTTTATGGTTGGGAAATTCCTGGGTATCATCGATTACATTTTTGGAATATGGCGGTTCTGGTTTGTGGTATAAATCAGTTGTATTGTTCCAACCAACAAAAACACTCAAAACAGGCGTGATGATTGAACGAGGAGCGGGTGTTGGGCCGCGCCTAGACATGCAACTTGGAAATTCACCTTTCGGATTATGGGTTTCGTATTTGCCGTACGACCCTGAAAAGAAACTGGTTGTGCTTGATCAATTTTACTTAAGCATTACCTATAAAATTCAGTAGGGGGCTATTCGTTTCAAAAACCAAGAATCTGCAGAACAAAAACAAAAGGAGGACACCATGAAAAGAGAGAAGCTCGAAGAGTTGTTTAGAAACAATAAACCAATCCAACAGTTTGTTGGTGTGTCAGAAATAATTCAGGATGAAGCACCCACAACAGAACTAGATGAATTAACTACACAAATACAGCAGGCGCTAACAAATAATGTTTGTGCGGTAATTCCACCGCCCGGAAGATTTGCTTATACCGCCGGCAATTCGCTGGTCATGTGTGGGCCAGCCTTAAATATCGCTAGGGTTTTCTTGGGAGAGTCCAGAATCTATATTTCACCGGTTCTGGTTAAGCTCTTCGGAAGCCTAGAAGAAGAACTTCACTACCATACCGCACATGTTATTTCAGTGGTATGTGAAGGCGAGGGTTATCTAGAAGTACCGGACGAAAACGGAAATGGCAAGATTCGCTTGAGGGCAACACCTGGAAGTTGGGTGGTCATTCCAC
>DALYEE010000022.1:0-1274 GCA_031972655.1 Candidatus Magasanikiibacteriota bacterium | reverse complement strand
TCCACAAGGTACACTGCACTTATTTAACTGCGACCCTGACAAAGAAATGCTGTTGTTTACCCTGGAATTTGGCAACTCGCCTCTCACACATCAAAAAAATTTTTACTCACTAAAAGAGCAAAAAAGCATTTGATATAAGATCCGTACGCCACCACGACACGGGGCACACTTACCTTGCTAGCAAACAAGACAAGAAACTAACCGTGATAAAAACGGTGGTTTTTTGTTTATTGTAATGTTATAATCTGGTCATATGAAAAAAATAATTGCAAACAATAAAGATGCTCAGGCTAAAAATATAGTGATTTATCAAACAAAAGATAAAAAAATTCACTTGGAAGCTAAAATACAGGAAGAAACTATTTGGTTAAGCCAATCTCAGCTAGCCAAGCTGTTTAAAATTGACCGAACAGTTATCACCAAACACCTGGGAAACATCTTTAAAACCAAGGAGCTTAACAAAAATTCAGTATGTGCATTTTTTGCACATACTGCCCCGGATAACAAAACCTACCAGACTCAATACTATAACCTTGATGTTATTATTTCGCTAGGCTACAGAGTAAATTCCAAGCGTGCCACCCAATTTCGTATCTGGGCCACCCAAATACTTAAGCAACATATCGTAGAAGGGTATACGATTAACCAAAAAAGGCTGCTCGAAGAAACCGAAAAATTTAGGGAGCTACAAAAAACTATTGCTTTTATACAAGGCAAAGCTGAAAACAAAGAGCTAGCCGGACAAGCACAGGATTTATTACACGTGTTGAATCAGTACGCAGGATCGCTTACGCTGCTTTTTGAGTATGACCAAGGAATTCTAAAAACTTCCAAGTTAAAAAAACCGTCGTTTGTTTTAACTTACGAACAATGCCTAAAATTAATCCTGGAAACCAAAACGGTTCTGATCAATAAAAAAGAAGCCCGGGAATTGTTTGGTCAAGAATACCAAGCTAAATTTAAGAGCGTGATTGGGTCACTCTATCAAACATTCGGCGGAAAAGATCTCTACCCCACAGTCGAAGAAAAAGCTGCGCACCTGCTTTATCTCACCATCAAAGACCACCCTTTTGCTGACGGTAATAAACGTTTGGCTTCTTTGTTGTTTATTTATTTTTTGGAACGCAACAAATTTCTATTCAAAAAAAGTGGTGAGAGAAAAATTACTGATACCACCTTGGTGGCACTAGCTTTATTGGTAGCCATGAGTAATCCAAAAGAAAAAGAAGTTATGATTAAATTGATTACAAATTTACTGAAGTAAACAAAAAAAT
>DALYEE010000021.1:0-13988 GCA_031972655.1 Candidatus Magasanikiibacteriota bacterium | reverse complement strand
TGGCGGACAACCAAAAAATTTCCGTCTAGAATACGCAAACGTTCCTCAGCATCTTTTTATTGGTAGAATCTCATCAGCGTTGAAATACATCGATCTCGCACTAAGCATTTCCCACGGCACGGAATGCCGAAAAACCGGCACTATAAAATTGGACAGCGAGATTTGTATTCAGGAAGCCAAACTGACAGCAAAATTTCCCAGAAATTTTTCTGCAACTTTCGGATCAGATCTGGCTCCATTTGGAATCTCAACCATTGGTATTGGCCGAACAGGAAACGTAGCCCCGGCATTGCCAATTACTAGTCTCAGCAGCCCCTACACTACTTTTGGTGCGTATATTCAGCACACCCCCACTGAATGGTTTAGCTGGTTGGCTGGAGCTACTACTTGGAACGGTTATTTGCCTTATGGAGAAAATTCCTCACTCGTTTACTATGCCGGATCCGTAATAAAACCTTGGCATACTTTTGGCAACAATGAAAGTTCGGTGAACATCTTTTTTGCAACGATGCCTTATAGCGCAAATTACGGAAGATCATTTTTTGGCGACATAAGTATTTCAGCATACTACGGAAAAATAATTGCTCTACTTGAAACACATGCTGGTTCGGCCCACAACGAAAAAATGGCTTGGGTTAGTGCGAGCGCACTACTCGGACTTAGATTGCCAAAAATGTACACGGCTAGCCCATTGGTATTTTTTGGCATAGAAGGCTATGGGCACAAAAATCCAGATGAGCTTGCCACACCAACTGGAATGTTCACTTCACAAACAATTGCCGCACAAATTGGTGCAAAAGCCGAAATCAATCCGATTGGTGCAAAAACCGAAACCAATCCGATGGGTTCGACTGTAAAATTTAACGCTTCTACCGCTTGCAGTTTTGAGAATAAAAACTCGGTTTGGTGTAAAATTCAAATCGCAGCATTCTTTTAAAGAAATAGCGGAGCATAATAGCTCCGCTTTAAAATAAAGCAAAATTAAAAATATTTAAAAAAAATTAACCACAAAACAATCAAATTGGTAGATTAGAACGTATCCTTTTCAACATAAGTATTGCTAATTTTTTTTTGATGATGTATGATATCGGCCCAATGAAAAATTTATGTTAGGATTCACGTGGAAATTACGATTTAGCATTCTGCTACTCAATATTCTCAATATTAGTATTTTTGGAATTATGGACATACAATTCAATACCTCCCCAAAATTACTGATTATTGCAGTAATTTTTTCTTTTCCTTTTACCCAAATAATTGTTACTAAATATATCCGGAAGTTTTTCAATAATCCACAAACAAATAAAGTTGACAACCGTTGATTAATGTGTTAAGATCATTAAATTTTTGAATTATTAAATTCAATAGTGGCATAACGTATGATTAATGTATCCCTGGTCACCGAACCTATATTTTATATAAAATCCTTCCCCATCACCAACTCTGAGCTCTCTGCTTTTTTGATCACTGTTTTTATTTTGATATTTTGTTTGATAGCTCGCAGATCCATGGCAATCATACCTTCAAGGTTACAAGCTTTCTTGGAAATAATCGTAGGGTTCGTTATGGATCAACTCAAAGTTGCCTTTGGGTCCGAAAAAAGAGCCAAGAAATTCTTTCCATTAATAATGTCTATTTTAATTTTTATTACTATAGCCAACCAACTATCCTTAGTTCCGCTTATTTATCAGATAACATACGAGGGCAAAACCGCTTTGCGAACAGCTACTTCTGACCTTAATCTAACGTTGGGATTAGCTTTGTTAGTTATTGTTTTAGCTCAAATACTCTCATTTATAGCCTCCCCTCTAGGTCATATTGGAAAATACATAAAATTGAAACAATTTTTAAAAGTTAGGTCATTTGGAGACTTCGGAAATGCCTTTTTAGAATTTTTCTTAGGACTTTTAGATATCATTGGCGAGTTATCCAAAATTCTTTCTATGTCGTTTCGTCTTTTTGGAAATATTTTTGCTGGAGAAGTACTCGTAGCCGTAATTGCAGGACTGTCCGTATACACTAGCTTTATTCTGCCTATTCCATTTATACTAATCAGTATTTTCTCTGGATTTGTACAAGCCTTTGTATTTATGCTGCTTTCTATACAATTTATTTCGGGAACTATTGGATCAGAAAAAGAGAAGGATACACCAGACAAAGAAAAAACGCATACAAATTCAGGTTTACCACTAACTAGTAAGCCGGGGCAAGCTCCCGCGTAAAAATATTGATATGTAATATAATTAATTATAAATTTATTTAACTATATAATAATATAAACATTATGGACACACTCGCTTTCAAAGTTATCGCCGCTGCTCTTTGTATGGGAATCGGCTCAATTGCCCCTGCGCTTGCAGAAGGTCGTGTTGCTGCCAAAGCAATGGAAGCAATCGGTAGAAATCCAGCAGTAAAAGATGATATTATCCCAAACATGGTTGTAGCTATGGCTATTTGTGAATCTACGGGTATTTATTGTCTGGTTATTTCGCTTATTATTTTATTCGTAGTCTAAATTTAAACACACGCAATATGGACGTGCTTAGCAAACTAGGGATCGACTGGTGGCAAATTTTACTCTATTTAGTTAACTTTGGTTTAATCATTCTTTTGTTATCAAAGTTTCTCTATAAACCACTCCTAAAATATCTAGATAAACGCCGCGACCTCATAAAACAAAACATTGATGAGGCAGAAAATTTAAAGAAAGAGTTTGATCTTGAAATTAAAAAACAAGAAGTTCAAACTAAAAAACTTCTTGATCAAATGAACCAAGAAGTTGCCAAGGCAAAACAAGATGCGGAAGTTAGAGCAGAAGAACTATTGCAAAAAGCAGAAGAAGAGCGCAAGCAAATCGTCGCCGAAACCAAAAAACAGGTTGAAATCATGAAAAATAAAATTCACGAAGAAGTGGAACAAGAAATTATTGTGCGTATGGAAGAAACCATTCTTGATGTGCTCCAAAATAAAGTTCCCAAAGATATTATCAAACAAAGTGTTAAAGACAGCTGGAAACAGCTAACTTAAACTATCATGATCAGAATTATTCTTGCCAGTTTCATCGAAGACACCTTGCCGCTCATTTCCGGTGGTTTTTTTGAAGATTCCCAAGATAAAAAAACCAAAATTCTTTCTAGTTCTTTGGGAGATTCTTACCCACACACCTTAAAAGAGTACCTACAAAAAACTACTCTCTCAAAACTTACTCATGATTTGCAACACTTACTTCCTTTTTTGAAAAAAGAAGGGACCATAAATTCTTCCATAGAATTATTAGAAATTTTAAACACATTTTTAATTACCGAATTTGCTGAGCTTGTTGATGTAGCCCCAAAGACGAACCTTGCCGTAACTGAACCAAAAAATACACTTGAGAAAACAATAAAAATGCTCTTAAAAAGTTTTTCAAAAGAAGAGTTATATCTACGAATTTCTTACTATAATTCTCTTTTTAAAAATAGCTCCATTTTGAGAGTACAAACACCTTTTTCTCTTGATCCGGAAGAAAAACAAGCGGTCCGTCAAGAACTGAATAAACAATTTCCTCACCACTTAATTGGTTTTTCTGTCGAACCTGCTCTGGTTGGAGGAATGCGTATATTTAAAAACGGTGAAATGACCGATTTGAGTTGGCGCTCCAAAGTTAAACAATTTACTTTTTCTCATAGCACTTAAATTTATATGGCACATCAAGATAATATAAAAAACATTCTTGCTGCAGTTGATGTAGCAATCAATAAAATCAAAGAAGATGTTACCACTCCCAAAAGTGCTGGTATTGTTCGGTCGGCAAAAGACGGTATTATCGAACTCGAAAGTATTGCAGGACTACGAATGGGCGAATTGGTATTAATTCAAGAAATTGGTGTAGAGGCGTTGGTAGTACAAATTGGAAAAGATTTAAACCTCGCTGTAGCATTACAACCTTCTGATAAAATCAGAACTGGTCTTACAGCACTTTCTACCGGAAAAGGTCTGAGCATTCCCGTAAACGACGAGATTATTGGACGTGTCATTGATCCATTAGGTAGGTCTTTAGATGAAAAACCAGAAATTAAAAAAGGTACTCAGATGCTTCTAGAGTCGCTTGCTCCAGGAGTAATGACCCGTGAATCAGTTTCAGAACCTTTGCAAACAGGAATTTTAGCCATTGACGCACTTATTCCTATTGGACGAGGTCAACGCGAGCTTATTATTGGTGATCGCCAAACTGGTAAAACAACTATCGCCTTAGATACAATTATTAATCAAAAAGGCAAAAACATTACTTGTATTTATGTTGCCATTGGCCAGCGTGATGCCAAAACTGCTCAAGTAATCCAAACTTTACAAGAACATGGTGCCATGGACTACACCATAGTAGTCAGCGCATCTTCATCTACTACCGCTGTTCTACAATTCTTGGCTCCGTACGCCGGCGTTGCAATCGGTGAATATTTTATGAAACAAGGCAAAGACGTATTGGTTGTTTATGATGATTTATCTAAACATGCTCTTGCCTACCGCGAATTTTCATTATTACTTCGAAAACCACCTGGACGCGAAGCTTACCCAGGAGATGTTTTCTATATTCATTCTCGCTTACTTGAACGCGCGGCCAAACTTAACCCAGCGAACGGTGGCGGAAGTATTACCGCTTTGCCCATTATCGAAACCCAAGCTGGAGACGTGTCCGCTTATATTCCCACCAATGTTATTTCTATTACCGATGGGCAAATATTTTTAGAACCATCATTATTTTATCGTGGTATCAAACCAGCTATCAATGTTGGCATATCCGTTTCGCGTGTGGGGTCCGCAGCACAAACCAAAATCATGAAAAAAGTTTCTGGTACAGCTAAACTCGATTTGGCACAGTACAGCGAACTAGCTGCTTTTTCACAATTCTCAAGCGATCTTGACGCAACATCTAAAAAACAACTTATCCGGGGTGAAAGATTGGTAGAAGTGATGAAGCAAAAACAAAACAATCCCCGATCACTTGCCGAAGAAATCATCATACTCTGGAGCGCTCTTAAAGGATACTTTGACGATGTTAGTATTTCCGAAGTTGGAACTACTCTTGAAAAACTTCTTACCGCCTGTGAAACATTGCATTCAAGCGTGATGGCTAGTATTGAAAAAGAAAAGAAATTAACTGAAGAAATTGAAAAAGATATTACCATCGCTTTAGATAAGTTTTTTGCTCGCACATAAATATGGCTTTCCTTGCCGAAATTAAAAAAAACATCTCTACCACTCAAAGTACCAAAAAAATTACTCAAGCAATGCAGCTGGTAGCGGCAACAAAAATGAAATTCTTCCAACGCGAAGGGTTAAATTCGCGTCTCTACGCTTGGAGCCTACTTGAAGGACATAAAATTTGCCATCAATCCATTCAAAATTTACCTTACGCCCAAAAACGCGAACAAGGTAAAGTTTTGTTTATATTTATCACCTCTGATAAAGGATTGTGTGGTTCGCTGAATGTAAGAATGAATAATACTCTTTTTAAATCCAAACGATGGCTAAATATTCCCGAAGAAGAACGGATGCTTTTTACTATCGGAAAAAAAGGCTATGACACTGCGCTACGCAAAGGTATTAAAGTAGAAAAAAACTTTCCCGAAATAAACGAATATCTTGACCCTTTGCACGCTCTTACGATTATTAATGTTATTATTGAATATTGGAAAAAGGAATTAGTGAAAGAAATTATTTTGGTATCTACACACTATGTAAATCCATTTACCTCTATTCCCAGTCTTAAAACTTACCTTCCTTTTTCTTTAGAAATGATCAAAGAACATCTGCGCTGGAGAGAACACCACATAAACGATGAGGAAGTCACGCTTACCCCTGACGATATGTCAAAAGATCGATTAATCTTTTTTGAACCATCACTTGAGCGTGTTTCGGAAGTACTGGCTACCCAGCTTGTTCAAGCCCTTTTTTTGCAAGCATTCTACGAATTTAAAGCTTCAGAATATTCTAGTCGAATGGTGGCAATGAAAAAAGCAACTGAATCGGCTGACGAAATGATCCACCTTTTGACATTACAATACCATAAAACTCGACAATCAATTATTACCCAACAACTATGTGAACTAGCCTCAGGTAGTGAGGCTGTTACCGAAGAAATTGATTTCGCGATGATGGAAGTTTAAAAATAAATTCGCTTTTATGAAACAAACAGATCCACAAACATACCCCCAAGGAACTATCGTTAAAATAGTTGGAGTAATTGTTGATGTTCAATTCACAGAACACACTCCACAAAAATATTCAGCACTGAAAACTCAAGGTAAAAACCCAATCGTTCTTGAAGTTCAAAGCCATCTTAAAGAAGGGTTGGTTAGAGCTATTGCCATGTCATCAACAGATGGTTTAAAAGCTGACGAGATAGTTATCGATACGCTCTCCCCCATCACCACGCCTGTTGGAGAAAAAGTTTTAGGGCGTGTATTAAATGTTACCGGCGACCCGATTGATGATGGTGAATTGTTGGATGAAAAAACTGAACGACGCTCTATTCATAGTCGCCCTCCTGCGCTCTCGGAGTTAAGTAAAAAAATTGAAATTTTTGAAACTGGTATTAAAATCATCGATCTGCTCGCCCCATTTATTAAAGGTGGAAAAGTTGCACTGTTCGGTGGAGCTGGTGTTGGAAAAACTGTTATTATTCAAGAACTTATTCATAACGTTGCTCTATCACATGGTGGATATTCTGTGTTTGTAGGTGTTGGTGAACGTTCTCGAGAAGGAAATGATTTGATCCAAGAAATGAAGCATGCCGGTGTTATGGATAAAGTTGCCATGGTATTTGGACAAATGAACGAACCACCCGGAGCACGTATGCGCGTTGGTTTTACCGGGTTAACTATCGCCGAAAACTTCCGCGACAAAGGAAAAGATGTGCTTGTTTTCATCGATAATATTTTTCGCTTTACCCAAGCTGGTGCCGAAGTTTCTGCACTTTTGGGTCGTCTGCCTTCTGCTGTGGGCTACCAACCAACTCTTGCCACAGAGATGGCGCAGCTCCAAGAACGTATTACTTCTACCAACCAAGGATCTATTACCTCTGTTCAAGCGGTATATGTTCCTGCTGATGATTTGACCGACCCAGCGCCAGCCACCACATTTGCCCACCTTGATGCTACTATAGTGCTCTCTCGAAAACTCTCGTCTATGGGTCTTTATCCTGCTGTTGATCCGCTAGATTCTAACTCCACAGCGCTTAAAGAAGAAATTGTCGGAAAAGAACATTATGAAGTAGCCAACCGCGTACAAAGAGTATTACAACGCTACAAAGAATTACAAGATATTATTGCGATTTTAGGTATGGATGAATTGGCTGAAGAAGACAAACTTTCGGTACTGCGTGCTAGAAAAATTCAAAAATTCATGACCCAAAGCTTCTTTGTGGCTGAAACCTTTACCGGCGTTCCCGGACAATATGTTTCTCGCAATGATACTGTAAATGGATTCAAAAAAATCCTCGATGGCGAATGCGATCATATTGCCGAACAGCATTTCTATATGACCAGTACTATCGAAAAAGTTTTTGAACGTCACGAACAAGAACAAAAAGAAACCAAATCCGCTTAACTATGAATGAATATTTTAACCTTATAATTCAAACTCCTCGTCAAATTTTTTTTCAGGGTGAGGCTAATTACATTGGCCTCACCACTGAGCTTGGCGACATGGAAATTTACCCCAAGCACGCTACCCTGGTAGCGAGTATTTCGTTTTCTAAAACCAAAATAAGGCACGCTGATCATGAAAAAGATGTGCTTATCCGCAACGGGCTTATCATTGTTGACAATGAAAAAAACGAAGTAAAAATTTTAGTACAATACTGTGAAAAAATAACCGATATTGATTTCAAAACAATCCGGGAATATCAAAATTTTGTACTTGAAAAACTAAAGAAAAAAGAAGGGCTAAATGATTTTCAAATTAAACATTTAGAAGAAGAAAGCTCCTCACTTAAAAAAATGATTGAAGTGATAGCAAAATAAATTCATTAAAAGTATATAATACAAAGTAAGGAGAAGTTAATAAAATTTCTATTTTTGAAAATTTCATTCTTATGCTTAGTCGTCTTTTTGAAAAATTTTTTGATCGTTTATCACTATTAAGTGCTGCGGAAGCAACCGTACTCTCATTCATTGTTTTCTCGCTTCTAGGAGGATCCCTGCTCTGGTATACAGAGAAAGATCGTCTTGTTAACGCCAAAGTACCCTCGTACGAAGAGGTCCATGTTCTCATGACAAACCCAAAGAGTCCGACAGACCCGCGAGCTGACAGGGTAGAAACTCATACGTTTATTAATGATGTTAGTTATAAAGGAGAAAAATTTATTGACACTCTTTTTACTGCAGTATCAGCACTATGCGTAACCGGTCTCACATCTACTGATTTTTCACAATTTACACTTACCGGGCAAATAATCACCCTTATACTTATTCAAATAGGAGGTTTAGGGATAATCATGTTTACTTCAATATTTGCTTTTGCAATTGTGAAAGGTTTTTCTGAGCATCAAAGTTTCAAAAACATTATGTCCGGCATACTTGATACCGAACATCATTATGTAAACCACATGGTTAAACGCGTTGTTATCTACACGCTTATTTTCGAGCTTGGGGCGTTTTTAATAATGTCGGTATATCTACAATTTTTTGTTGACCCCCAGCTGATTAATAATATTAATCCATGGTGGTGGTCACTTTTTCATTCAATTTCTGCATTCAATAATGCTGGTTTTGGCCTCCTAAATAACAACTTAGTTAACTTTGCAACCGACCCCTTAATCAGCTTAGTTATTTCTTTGTTAATTATACTTGGCGGTTTAGGATACCCTGTGCTAATTGCTATTCATACATATTTGCGTAAAAAAGTAGTTCGTAAAAACGACCAAGAGCAACTCACTCTTGAAGATGATGAAAAAGGAGTGGTCTCTTCACCGGTGCAAACTCGTGTAGCCATCATTGGCACCATCATATTACTCGTACTTGGTACAATTATCCCTCTAATTACTGACTACAATAATCCAATTTTGCAAAATTATTCCATTCCTCAAAAAATATTAATCATGTTTTTTCACAGTGTTTCTACGCGTACAGCTGGATTTAATAGTATCGATATTGGAGCACTTGGTGTGGCTACCATATTTCTTTACACTATACTCATGGTTATCGGAGCAAATCCAGCAGGTACAGCCGGTGGTTTAAAAATTCCAACAGTCGCTGTGCTCTACGGCTATATCAAAGACTGGTTTAAAAAACCTGGCCTACCTGTGGTTCTTTTCAAAAGAAACGTCAGTAAGTTTGCTTTATCACATGCCATTCGGTTATTTTTCTTCAGTGTGATTTTTATCGTAGTGATCACTTTTGCAATTACAACTATCGAAGGAAAGTGGCTTTACACTCCCGACCCCAACATGAATTTTATTAAAACTTTTTTTGAGATCACCTCTGCTTTTGGTACCGTTGGGCTGTCGATGGGATTTTCCAGATCAGTCACAAGTCTCTCGGCACTTTTTCATCCGGTCTCTAAGTCGTTAATCATTATCACCATGCTTTTCGGGCGTCTTGGCCCCCTCACCTTACTTGCCGCTCTCCCTTGGAAAAAAAGTTATGCTAATTACCCCCCATCTCCTGATTTTGAAAATGCTGAAAAAATTCAAATTGGTTAGGCATAGTTAAAAATGGCAATTGTATATAATAAAAAACTACTGGGAATTAAACCAGTAGTTTTTATTTACCTTTACTATCTATAAAGTAATAAATACCAAAGGTAATGTGGAGATGCGCCGCTTTTTTACAGCGCTCTCCAGAAAAATAAAATTAAAGAACAATCAAAATTATAATGTACTACTCTTACCCCTGCTCAAGAAATGCTTGAGAAGGGGCGGAGCGACCATGGTGGTAGCCACCACCATGATAATGGTGGCCGACAAAAGCCCTGGGGAGACGACTGGCCTGCCGTCAATTAGGAGCTCCTTTGCTCCCTGAGCGGCGATGACAATCACCACCTCACCGCGCGGCAGCATGCCGGCGGCAACAGTGCGCCAATCCATGGCAGTCCCTGCCACACCCACTCCACAGGCCATTTTGCCCAGGAGCGCGGCAGCGAGGAGCACCCCCGCCATTTTCATCGCTCCTAGGTCAAGAAGCACCGTCAGGTCGACACGCGTGCCCACTACGACAAAGAAAATAGGGATCAGGAACATTCCGATCGGCTTGACCAGGTGGTCAAGGTCCCCTTCCCGGTCCGCCAAATCGCGGTAGTGAACATCCTCGAGAACCAGCCCGGCCGCAAAAGCACCAATCATGGGTGCGAGACCAAACTGGTCGGCAAGGGCGGAAAAAGCAAAACAAAATACGAGCGCCACAGTCAGCAAGACCCCATCGCTTTGGAGCTTGCTGGCCAGACGGAAGCTGTGGTGAGACAGCCACCGCCCAAAGAGTGCGGCAATGGCCAAAAATGCCACCGCCTTGAAAAGGGTGAGACCGATAGCGCCATAAGAAAGCGCTTCTCCAGCCCCCACTCCCTTGATCATGCCGCTGATGACAGCCAGGGCAATGAGCCCAATGACGTCATCAATGATGGCTGCACCCAAAATCAGGGTGCCGACTTCAGAACTTGCCATTTTTTCCTCACCCAACACCGCGGCGGCCACGCCAACGCTGGTAGCCGCGATCATTACCCCTGTGAACCAGTGCGCATACGGGTGCGCCTCTGGCAGGAGGTAGCGAGCGGCAGCAAAGCCAAGCACAATTGAGGCCCCGGCGCCAAGAAATGCCACAGCGGCAGCACGCAGCCCCACCTCTTTCATTTTGCCGACCGATGACTCTAGGCCGGCCTCAAACATAATGAAAATCGTCCCAAAAGATGCCAAAATGCTTACAAAACTATCGGTAGAAATAAAGTTCAGAGAATTAATTCCCAACAACTTCAAGTTGCCAATAAAAACTCCTCCAAGAAGGAGACCGAGCACAGCCGCCTGGCCACCCCTCTTCATCAGCTCTCTTCCGAGGACGCTGATGGACAGAATAACACACAGGCCCCAAGCTATCTGTGGGGTGGGATCGCCACCCCCGGCATTCGCGAGAAGAATTGCGTTCATCATGATGTTTTGCTCCTTTCCAGGTAAGCAGTAATTTAGCAAATTTTTACTTTAAATTACTGCTTACCTGGACGATTGTAATGAACATTAAATTTGTTTTATGTTAAAACAAATTTAAATATCATATCAAAAAATAGCCTATCTGTCAAGACAAATTAGCAAAAATTAGTGCTAAAATAAAATAAAAAAACTTCTCGTTAAAGAAGACTCTGTTTTACAAATTTCAGCTTATTTAAAAAACTTGTCCTTTAAGTTTATCAGAAACTTAGCCGTATGTTCACGATCACTCTTGCTTTTTATCAAATGAATAAAACTTGGCAAAATGGATAATAAAATAATTGCAAAGATAATCAAATGCAGATACTTATCAATATTTGGGATAACAGTTCCCAAAAAATACCCAAATAATGGTAGAGCTACACCCCACAATATACCCCCGACGACATTATAAAAAAAGAATGTGTGGTATTTCATATTTCCCACTCCGGCAAGTATGGGAGCAAATGTACGAATAACCCGCATAAAACGAGCTAAGACCAATGTTTTTCCACCATGTTTTTCGTAAAACAGTCGAGCGCGTTCAATGTGATCTTTGTGAAAAAAAAGCGACTCTTCTATAGTTTGGTAAAAATTTATAGATCTAGCCCATAAATTATACAACCTTCTGGTGTTAATAATTATCAAAATCTTTCAACATCTCATCACAGACTAAAATAATTTAGACTACGATGAGATGGGCCGAAGACAGCTTCGGCCAGACGTTTTTTATTTACACATCATCATTGTTTCAACTTCCTCTGTCCAAGGAAGATCAGCGGATGGAAATTTCAACGGGCTATAGTGCAAGGTAAATTTTTTGACCAACCCTCCTTCTTTTCCCAATCGAATGTTTACAAAATCAGTTGGCTGGTGGTTCCAAGGAACCTCCAAATAAAAAACCATGTCGCCCGCTGGAATACCCTGTTCTAGCGATCCTACCACGAAATTAAGCCACATATTATACTCAAACGAACCATCATCAATCGGCTTGTTCGGTCTTATAAAAGAGTAATGCAATTTCCACCCTCTTCGTAGCAGCGAATCAGACATATCATCAATATGGATTTCAAATCCATATGTATACACCGGATAAGTTACCTTTGTGTCACAAGAAAAATTTATTACTGGCTCGCAACCCGCCAAAAAAGAACAAAAAACCAATAGAAACAACGCTTGTAAGTTTCTCATGTCGCTCTCCTTCTGCAAACGCTTTTTGTTTCCCCCCGCGTTTGCTTTTGTTTGGGGGAGAAAGAAAGAAAAAAGAGGGTTTTTCGGCCTTTCTCCCCACCCTCCATACGTTTTAAGCAACTTAATAATTTTTAACCCACGAATTATACGAAAAATAAAACTTACACTATCTCAATCAAACCAGAAAAGAATCAACCCCAAACTATAGAAGGTTGAAATACACGCTACAACGGCAATATTAAATACTGTATGATTACTATCTTTAATTTTTTGCGGTAGAAAAAAATATAAGATTATTGAAACTAAAAACCAAATAGCAAAGTTAATGTAAAAATTTTTCCACATATATAAGGGAACATGATCATTACCCATAGGGCTAAAGGGGTAATCAAAAACTTTTAAAGGAAATCCAGCCGTTGATTGAGGCAAATAATGCTCAAGAGCAAAACTCTCCGAAGCATAGGGAACAAACTGCTTAGAGGCGAATATTGACAACCAATTCAATATAAGCGCACCAGAAAAAATTAAAGCGACAACTCGTTTACGGGCTGCAGTATTTGAAAAATATTTTTTAAATAACCACATCGTACAATACACCAAAGTTATTGCCAGCACATTGATTCCTATAAAAATCAATGAAAATTCATTTAAAAAAGCCACTAAAATAAAAATCAAAGACAGTGCAGGAGAGAAAAAAGAAAGAATGGTTAACCCGCCAACACACTCTCCGATACTCACTTCCTGACAACTCATAAATTGATCCAAAAAAGTAAGCGCAGCAACACTAAAGCACCAGAGAATCACGCCTCTTAAAATGAAATCTTTAGCAGTTAGCTGACTATGAATCATACGCAACTCTTTGCTAATTATTTGCGTATTACCAAAACCTTGCTTAATCATTGCCAAGCTTTTTTGCTCATCAAATCCTTGTAAATGCAACTCCCTTTGTTTGTCAAAAAAATCAGAATACAATTCTTTTCTTAGCTGATTCTTTTTTACTAATGATAATTTTGAAGCTTCAACGATTTCCTCAATAAATTGTTCGATGTTTGAAGGCATACCACTAAAATTAATCAAGAAACCACTCTACAAATTTTCCTGGATCAAGCTTGATGATTAATATAAAAGCTGCAAAAAATATAGCATAAAGCGCGGTGCATGTGGTCATAAAAGTTTTTGAAAAAGTTTTTTGTTGCCAAAGTTTAGCGGTAATAAATATCCACGGCAAAAAAGCCGCATAGACAAATGTCGCACTAATCAGCACCAGCCACATGTGAATATTGAAATTTAAATCCTTGGGGTCAGGCTGATATGGAATCGGAAATTTTCCCAAAACTATATAAGCTCGCAAAATCAGGCTATAGAATATGACCATAGCCAGTCCAGGACTCAGGGTTAAAAACGAATAAAAATTTTTTGAAACAACAGTCATATTTAAAAAAAAGGTGTAAAAAAATAAAAGACAAATTTACTAATAAATAAAGCACACATTATTACAATAATAAGAAATAAAATTCTTAGTTCAGTCACTAGCGTTTTGCTTATCCTGTGTACAAAAAACAATTCACGACCAATTGTTTGAATATTTCCAAACTTTTTTTCTATTGTTTTAATCACCCTTTCTTCATTATAACCTTGCAACTCC
>DALYEE010000020.1:11951-14179 GCA_031972655.1 Candidatus Magasanikiibacteriota bacterium | reverse complement strand
CGACCTACGCGATGAATATGGATGAGTCGAATGATCATCAAAAATAAAACGGTTGGAAACCAAGAAATTTCGTTCAGGAATCAAAAAAGTTCGTCGCGGTTTGGCAGAAGATTAAAAAACCTCTCAATTTAACTGAGAGGTTTTTTAATCTTTAGGAAGAATGTTTTGGCTTTGCAGTGAGCGAATGATATATCCGCCAACTAAACCGCCTAAACCAGAAACAATTTTTTCGATCTTATCGTACTCATTAATTTTAATGTAATGGTAAATAAGGAGTATGAGGATGATAAACATTACAAGTGGAACAAAGTAAATCGCACCCAGTTTTATTTGGGTTAAGGCATCGAGTAAAGATTGTCGGCGAAAATAATCTCGATTGTTTCCGTCTTTTCTGATCTCATCATCAGAAAGCAAGCTTTCTCCTTTGGTTCTTGTTCTTACAGTCATTCCCTCCTGCATAGCTAGGTCAGAAAAATGTTAAATAAGGTTTTTGCACGAATGGTTGCGGCACTTTGTGAAACATTGAAGTACTCAGCTACTTGCTCAATAGTGTTATTTTTTTCAAAAACTTCTCGAAATTTATCTTCCGGCATCAAAATTTCTGCCGCAAACAAGTTGGCTTCTTGCTCGCATTTTTTTCCTTCATCGGAAATATTAGGATTACTTTTGCGGTATAAGGCAGTTTTATTTTCGCCATTGGGAATAGATTGTGCCACATAGTCTACTAGTTCAGTGCCACTATCTAATTTGTTGCGATGTTTTAAGAAATGGCCAATTTCGTGGGCAATACTAAAACGTTTTCTCGTAGCTGGTTGCCTACTATTTACATAAATAATATATTTATCTCCTTCTTTCACAATAGAACCTGATTGAGAATCATCAAAATCATTGGTTTCATAAATTTCCAAACCCAAATCACGTGCCAAACCTATTACCGGAAAAGGGAAATTATTAGTATATTTATCTTGTAGATTTTGAGGTATTTCGTCAGGAAGCATATATTTTGTTATCCTTTTGTTAGAGTAGCATCTTTTGGTAAATTATTCAATGGACTCCTGTGAATTAAAGAGACGCCTATTTACTTTTGTATTATAATCACGCTAAACTGGAGGAAAGATAAATTTTCATCTCATTAAGTTAACAAAATTTTATGCTGAAAAGAGTCGTTATTATAACTATTCTGTTTTTAACAACCAGTATTTTTTACTCACCTAAAACCATGGCTCAATCCGCGGATGTTGTTGGTAGCATGCCTAAAGATATCGTTGACACACCAAATGATTCTAAGCAAGAGCCAGCCGATACATTTTTTAAAGCAAAGGTGTTAACAATCGTGGAAGAAGGAAAAAAAGAAATCGAAACCGGCGAAAAGATTTCTTATCAAAAAATTGAAGTAGAAATTTTGAATGGTACAGAAAAAGGAAAGCGGGTGAGTGTTAATAATGGAGGTTCCTTTGTAATTGGTAAATACGAACCAGTAAAGAAGGGTCAGGTTATTATATTAAATAAACCTCTTCACTCCGCCAAAGATGATTTTTATTACATTGTTGACTCATATCGATTAGATCGCCTATTTATTATTGTTTTGATCTTTTTTAGCCTAGCAATTTTTTTTGGAAAAAAAAGAGGGTTGAGTTCCATTGTGGGTTTATTGTTTAGTGTTTTCATTATTTTCTATTTTATAATTCCCAAAATTACTCACGGAGGAATTAATCCTTTGTTTATCACATTGGTTGGGTCAGTGGTCATAATGGTTTTTTCGTTGTACCTAGCCCACGGTTTTAATAAAAGAACATCGGTTGCACTGCTGAGTAGTGTTTTGACTTTAATATTGGCAATTGGCATTGATGTGCTATTTGTTTTTTTCACCAAGCTTTCTGGGGCGGGCAGTGAAGAATCAGTTTATTTGCAAATTAACAATAGCTCATTAGATTTAAGAATGTTGCTTTTAAGTGGTATTATTATCGGGGTTCTGGGAGTGCTTGATGATGTGACTACTGGTCAAGCTGCTATTATAGACGAGCTGCACGATGCTAATCCAAATTTATCAATGCGCGAACTCTACCGTCGTGGTTTATCTGTTGGTCGGGAACACATTGCTTCATTAATAAACACCTTGGTGCTAGCTTACGTCGGTGTTTCTTTTCCGCTCATTTTGCTTTTTACTATTCAAAAATCCCAGCCGTTGTGGCTCACCCTAAATAGTAACTTTATTGCTGAAGAAATTG
>DALYEE010000020.1:0-11941 GCA_031972655.1 Candidatus Magasanikiibacteriota bacterium | reverse complement strand
TGTAAGAACAGTGGTGGGGAGCTCGGCTTTGATTCTAGCAGTGCCCATAACCTCGATTCTGGCTGCATATTTTTTGGGGAAAACCAAAAAAAATTTAACAGAAAATGAAGGTTCAAACAAGGAGCTCAAACGTGCTGATTTAATTAAAAAATTATGGTCAGAGAAAAAAACTGAGAAAAATGATTTATTTTAATTAAGTAAAATATTTATGAATGTACATCCTATATTTACTCACTTTCCGGTAGCATTACTTACATTGTATAGTTTAATGGAATTCATTCGTTTCAAGAAAATAATTTTGAAGCCATATTGGTTTTATGTTAAAGCGGTATTTGTTATTTGTGGTACAGGAATTGGGTATGCCACTTTTTTGAGCGGGTACGTTCTGCGTGATGATTACAAATTGGAGTCGATCGTCAAAGTTATTAATACTCACATGTGGTTTGCGGTTGGTACTTTGGTAATATTTAACTTGTTAAGTTTGGGTTACATTATTGCCTGGTTAGAGCGAGAGGGAATACTCTCAGCCGCTTCAAGTAGTTCTATAGCTAAGTTTTTTTTAGGCGTAAAAAATATTCTTCATTCTAATTGGTTCTGTGTTATCGGCGCAATTCTCGGTTTTGTTGGCATCATGATCACAGGCGCGCTGGGTGGAGCGTTAGCTTATGGTCGTGATGTTGATCCGATGGTTGATTTTATATATGGAATATTAATTAGAAAATAAAATTGTGGATCAAAAAAGCAGCCGAAAGGCCGCTTTTTTATTAGGAGTGAAAATTATTTTAATTTTCCCATTTCGAATCCTGCTAAAGCTTTCTCTGGTCCAGCTTGTCCACCGTGTTTTCCGGTATATTTTTCTGTTCCATCAATGCCGCAGAGACTCAAGATTCCTCTTTCTCCTCCTGGGTGCTTTTCGATCCACGCTGTTAAGTTGTAAACAGTTCCGCGGATAACAGTCCAACATTTTTCTGGAGTTTTGGCAGATTTAACCTCGTCCATTGTAAACATTTTTGTAGTGTTGCTATTGTCGGTAGTAGTTGTGGTAGGTTTTGTTGTGGTAGTCGTGTCTGTTGTAGTTGTAGTGTTTGTCATTGTTGTAGAAGTGCTAACTGTTGTGGTAGGCACTTCATTGTTAGAAGGTATAGTTTCTATTGTTCTATCTTGTTGACAACCTGCTCCAATAAATAAAAGGGTAACAAATAATCCTCCGATTATTTTTTTCATAGTCGTTTAAGTTAAAAAATTAAGTAAGAGCATTATAAAATTAATATTGACAATAGTCAATATGATCGCTTTTATAAATTATTTAAAATATAAAATCCCGATTTTAACGTCGGGATTGTTCCACTATTAATATCCGCAATATTTAGCTAAGGAGCGCTAGAAATGTACATGTAGAAAGGCAATGGTCTGGCACTTTGTGAAACCAGTACCTCTGGCTGCTGAGTATTGGGTTTCAAACGAATTAATCCTGTACTACTTCCGCCGTCCAGATTAAAAATCTGATCCGGACGAGCGCCAAATTGGATGAGTATTTCATACCCTCCATCATCAGTATCGTTGCCGCGAATGCACTTGCTCGCTGCGGAGCTAAATACGTAGAACATTGCGCCGTTGGTACCAACCATGGTTCGTCCGGTATAGCCGGTCGGGTTCAATTTTTGGGCATCGTGGCGCAAACCGCCAATGACGGTATCGAATTCCGTCAGGTTTGCTTCATAATTGTCCGGTTCAAAATCCACAATATCCGCTCTATGTCCCATATGATCGATACGCAGTAGGCGAATATACCCTGCAAAATTAAATTCCGACTTCATGTTATGGCCAGCACTTACCACCACACCATTTTGTTTGATGGTAAATGGTGCAGGGGAGTACGGACGAACAGCATCGTGAAAACTGCCGTTGATAAGCGCTACCATTCGAGGATGGGCAATAAGAAGATTGTTCCAAAGTGTTGTGTCCAATAGAAGTTTAACAAAATTTGGATTAGCCCCAACTAGGGGATACGGACTAGGTCCATCGCTGTTATTTGGAAAGGGTGCAACATCGTTAGTGTGTGATAAAAATTTGGCACCTTCTGCAAGATTACCAACCCACACAAAGTCTGGCTGACCGCCATCATAATCTTTTCTACAAAGAACCACGCCTTTGTACCTATCAACCAAATAAAATTGGCCAGGACAAACAGAACTCAAATCTGCGTTGGGAGTTAGATCCGGCTGTGCCAGATCTGTAAGCTCTCCCAAATCACCTTTGCTCATATCGTTTGCTGGATGAATGGGTGAATTTCCACAATTGGAAGAGGTAAGTAGTAGAGCAACACAACCGATGAAAAATCCGAGTGTATTTTTCTTTTGCATGTTTCCTCCTTTCAAGGAACGAATTTATAAAGTAAGCATTTAAAAGTTTAATGTCAAGGCAATTAGTATTATAATTAAAATTTGATTATCAAATTCTCAAGTGTTTTCTTCAAGATGCAGTGCATAACTTTTAATAAATAATTAAAAGAAACATTTTTTTGTGGTATAATGTATTTGTAATTTTTAAAAAAATAGATTATGCCACGTAAACAAAAGCAAGTACCCAAAAAGAAAAACAAAAGCATGGGGTTGCACATCCTCGGCGTATCACTTTTCACTCTTTTTTGGGTGGGTGGTAATGTGTTTCTTTTGCTTTCTCCTCTCTACGCCGCATCTTTTTCTAAAAAACGTTTGAGTCTTGGTTTAGCACCCGCAAATAACAAGATGATGCTTGTGAGACCTGATAGCTATAATGACGAACAAAGTTTAGTTTATTTAGTTCGCGACAGAGGAAACTATTCACTTTATCAAAATGGCAAATTTCTCCGTTATGAAGAAAGTGTGGTTAAAGATGATGATCAAGATAAAAGAGTGGCAACAGAACCAACATCTCTTACTGCCAAGGTAGATATTAGTAAAGTTGAAAAAAAAGTTTTAGTAAGGTTGCCAATGGGCAGTACGGTTGAAAGATCAATTACATCTATTGATGGGAAAATGATAGTTTTTTCAGTATTATCAACAGTAAACTTTAACTATTTGAACGTACCTGCGAACCCAGATGGTTCAAGTACAGATGTTGTTACAGTCTTTAGCTACGACACAGAAAAAAATGTTATCAAAAAACTCTTTAGCAATACAGATTTTAGTAAAATTGGTTACGCGTTGCCAAAGTCTTTTTCTGAAGACAACAAACACATTGCTTTTGACTCATATGAATGTCTAGATTGTGGTGGAGGAAAATCAAAAACTTTGGTTTATGACTCTTCCGCTAATCTCTTGAAAGATTTAGGTCCAACTAGCGACTTTCGTTGGATAAACGCCCAAGATTTTGAATATAAAGAGCTTGTAAGTCAAAATTGTGAATCAGGAACAAATTCAGGCATATGTTTTAAAAATCCATCTGCTCAACCTTTTAAAAAGGGGAGCTGGAAATAAGCGCTGAAAAATTCTGTTTTAGACCAGGCAAATGAAATTTGCCTGGTTTTTGATTAAAATGACACCTTTTTTCTTTCTTAACGTTAAGTAATATTACAAGTTAATTAACTAATACAAAACATATGACCACAATATTTTTAGAAGATGGCTCAAATGATAAAACAGCAGCTGGATATAAAGAAGGCTATACATCATCCGCCGCAGATCACGAAGACAAAAAAAGGAAAGAAGAATCCACTAAAAATGAAGATAAAGACGGTGATAAAAAGGAAGATAGTGATGAAGAAGGGGATGGTAAATAAGTTAATTTAGTAATAATAAATCATATGTTAACTATGTTTTTTGAAGATGATAAAGATGATTCTTTGTTGGGTGATTTTGCAGCAGCAGCAAAAGGTGGTTATGAATCCGCTAAAGCTGAAGATAATGCCAAAAAAGAAGCAGAAGCCAAAGAAAAAGAAGCCAAAAGAGATAAAAAAATCGAAGATTCTCTAAAATAAGAATTATAACTTATTTTAACTAACTCATATGCTTTTAAGTTTAGCAGCAGTTCTATTAGTACTTTGGGTAATTTCAATGATTACCTCCTACACTCTGGGAGGTCTAGTGCATCTTCTTTTGGTGGTTGCTATAATCGTCGTACTTATAAGGGTAATAAGAGGGCAGAAACCGATATAAGGTAGCGGTAATATTTAAAAATCCGAAATTTAAAAGCTCTTCTAAACGGAAGAGCTTTTAGCTTTTCACACTGTTAGATCTCTGGTATGATTGATTTAACTTAAGTAAGTTATTAAGATTATGAAATTCCGTTTATTTTTTTTAATGATTATTTTTTTTCTCAGTGGTATTTTTCTATTTGATAAGCCTGTTTTAAGTCTCGAGTCCGCAAGTAGCACTGTTAGCGTGACAACCACTTTAAAAATTACTACTACCACTACTCAGCTTAAGTTGCAAAAAATGATTGATGAATCGAAAAAACTGCAATTTCTAACTACCGTAGAGGATTTAAAAAAAGCAGGTTTCACAAGCGTTGTTGAGATTAAAGTACTGCCTGAGATTAAGCGATTTGAATTACCGGTGCAATATTTTAATGTGGCAGAAAAAATTCCAGAAAGTGATATGCAAAAAGATTGTTCAGACTGCGGTCAACTCGTTAGTGTGTATGTCACGCCGGTTGTTACAAGTACCACTTTGCCTTTGTGGGCTATAAAAAATAATCCGTCTACAACTAAGGTTGCCGGAAGAATACAAGTAAAAATTTTTGTTGCTGGCCAAATTATCTATATTACGACACCAAATGAAAATTTGGGACTAAAGCTTGCAAATATTTTACGAGAGCGTATCATTTTAAACCAAACCCTTTTACCTGATAAAACTAACTAATAATTTGTATGAATCCGCCTTTAACCAAAAACTTTCCCACAATCATGGTTATTTATGGAGCTACGGGAGACCTCATGGGTCGCAAGATTGTTCCGGCTTTGTTCGATTTATTCGTTGATAAAAAACTGCCGGCTCTTTTCAATATCGTTGGTGTTTCTAGGCGTGATTGGAAACAGGAGGATTTTCAAAATTTCATCAAACAAATTTTGGTAAAATACAAAAACAACCAACCTAATGCCGATATTGATAATTTTGTTAAACTATTTCATTTTGTACCCGGAGATGTTGAGAAAAAAGAGGACTATGAGTCGCTTGGAAAATATTTGGGTCAAATTGATGGTAAGTGGAATGTTTGCGCTAACAAATTATTTTATCTTGCTGTTTCTCCGGAATTTTTTAAAACTATTTTTAAAAATCTCCACGAGTCGCATCTGACTGACCCTTGTAGCCCGGAAGAAGGGTGGACTAGAATAATCGTTGAAAAACCATTCGGAACGGACCTAAAAACCGCAGAAGAATTAGATTCTCTTTTAGGAAGCATCTTTAAGGAAGTTCAAATTTATCGCATTGATCATTATTTGGCTAAAGAAATGATTCAAAATATTTTGACTTTTCGTTTTTCAAACAATTTGTTTGAACAAAATTGGACCAACGAAACTATTGAGAGTATTGATATAAAATTGTGGGAAGATCTGGGAGTAGAGGAGCGTGGTAGTTTTTATGACAAGGTAGGCGCACTGTGTGATGTTGGGCAGAACCATTTGCTTCAGATGTTGGCCTTTGTAACTATGGATGAACCAGCACATTTAAATGCGGATGATATCCGTGCGAAACGTGCCGAGTCACTAGCTGCTTTGCCGTATTTGGACTTGTCCCAGATAAAAAAACAAACCTTTCGTGCTCAGTATGATGGATACAAAACAATAAAAAATGTTGATAAAAATTCGAACATCGAGACGTATTTTAAAATTCAAATGAAATTGACTTCCCCAAAATGGCAGGGGGTTAATGTGGTTTTAGAAAGTGGAAAAAGAATGGGAGAAAAAAGAAAAGAAATCGTCGTTACTTTTAAACATCCCACGCCTTGTTTTTGTCCGGAACCAAATCGTGAGCATTATAAAAACAGGGTAATTTTTAGCATGGAGCCGACTGAGGGAATCAAGATCGAATTCTGGTCCAAAAAACCGGGACTAGATGCAGGAATTGAAAAAAGATCATTTGATTTTCTGCTACAAGATGGTGCGCATAAAAAACAATATGTTGAGGAGTATAAAAAATTAATGCTTGATTGTATTAATGGTGACCAAACTTTGTTTATTAGCACAGATGAAATGAAAGCAATGTGGAAATTTGTTGATCCGATAATCAAGACATGGCAAAAAAATTCTTTACCACTTAATTCTTATACACCAAACAACGCCACTATTTCTGCCCAAGCGACAGAAACAATTGAAAGTTATGCTGAAAAAAACAATTTAGCCCGAGAGTTGGTGGTGGTAGGCTTAGGAAAAATGGGGGCCAATATGGTTCGCCGTCTGTTGGAAAAAGAGTGGAAAATATATGGTTACAATCGTTCACAAGACGTAGTTCCCGAACTTGAAGAAAGAGGAATGATAAACCTGGTAAATTTATCAGATATTAAAAATTGTTTTTCATCTAAACCACGAGTGGTGTGGTTGATGTTGCCAGCGGGTGATGTGATAGATGGTATTTTGTTTGATAAAAAAACGGGTATAGTAAACTGTCTGAATAAAGGCGATATTGTAATCGATGGTGGTAATTCTTTTTATAAAGATGCTATGCGTCGATCGAAGAAATTAAAAACACTAGGAATTGATTTTATCGACGTAGGCACTTCGGGTGGCCCCGGTGGAGCACGAAACGGCGCGTGCTTGATGATCGGTGGAGAAGATAAAGTGTTCAA
Organism: Candidatus Magasanikiibacteriota bacterium; assembly: GCA_031972655.1. Classification (GTDB taxonomy): domain Bacteria; phylum Patescibacteriota; class Patescibacteriia; order Magasanikbacterales; family GWA2-37-8; genus DALYEE01. The sequence continues at coordinate 5,176 of DALYEE010000020.1, read as the reverse complement.
AAAACTGGAACCATTATTTAAAGATTTTGCGGCTGACTCAAGCTACCAATTTTTCCCTGGCGTTGGTGCCGGCCATTTTGTAAAGATGGTACACAATGGCATTGAGTATGGAATGATGCAGGCAATAGCCGAGGGTTATACTATTTTGAAAAAAATAAAATACAGACTTAACCTTAAAGATGTAAATTCTATTTATAGCAAAGGAAGTGTTATTGAATCTAGATTGATAACCTGGCTTGGTAAAGCGTTAGAATTGCACGGTGAAGATTTAAAAAAGGTACCAGGAAAAGTTGGGTACACCGGAGAAGGCGAGTGGACCGTAAAAACCGCTAAGGAATTGAAACTAAAAGCAAAAATTATTGAGGAGTCATTCAAGTTTAGAGTTAAATCTCAAAAAGAGCCAGATTACACGGGAAAAATCCTCATGGCTTTGCGCGAGCAATTTGGTGGGCATAAAAAGTAGTAGCTACTTTTGACCAGCTAAATAAAAAATCCCCCCGACGTACGTCGGGGGAGATTTTTTTATGACATAATTTTTCCTTTGCGGTCCTCGTTTTTGATCCGGAGCGATTTTCCTTTTTTGGTTCTTTTTCTGCGCTTTTGATCCATACGAGCTCTAGAAGCACCATTCATAAGATTGACTAAAATATTAATGAAATCATTATAGTATCTATTTTAGAATAAATCAAGTGAGTGAGCGAGGAATCAAGAATTATGAATTAAGAATAAAGAAGTGATTACTAAAGTCCAGTCATTGTGAGGATATGGTTGACGTAGTGGTGTGGTCAGGTATACTTAAAGAAATAGCTAATATTATATGAAAAAATCGTTTACTTCGCATTTTTGGAACCTTGCTATAGTGTTTTTGTTTGGTGTGGTTTTTTTGGGTATGAATACCAAAAACAACGTTGTTATGGCTGCGTCTTGCCCTAATTTATCGGTAGGGGAAGAGATAAAAGTAGCCGGCAAACCAGCGATTTACGTACTAGATGCACAGTATAAAATCCGTTACTATCCAAGTGGTTTTGTGTATAAAAGCTGGAAAGAGCGTTATTCATATACAACTATTACCGATGAATGTTTACGATCATTAAGTTCGCCAACCCAAGCCCCGTTTGCTATTAACTACCGCCCAGGATCGGTTTTGGTAAAGGGTGAAAATAGTAACCAGCTCTATGTGATTGAGCCAAACAACGTTTTGGTTCCAATTTCATACGATGCGGCAACTGCTTTTTATGGCAATACGGTTCCTACTGTTTTGACTTCCGTTGATTTGGTTAATTATACAAAATTATCAGGTAGTATTAGCGGAGGTTACCTTGTTCCTGGTATGGTGATCTGGGTCAATTCTACCTATTATTATGTTAATAAATACAACCAACTGCAAGAATTTACTTATGATGGATGGTTGAAAAACAATATTCCCAGCCAATTTGTGCGGCCAGTTGCAGCTTCATTAATCCAAAACATGATTCGCGGAAACATAATTCGGGATGCACTGGTTGAAATAAATGATCAAACACAAAGTAGAGTGAGTGAACCGATGGTTATTGGAACGAACCCTCCTATAGTAACCCCTCCAGTTACGACTCCATCCACACAATATCGTGATGCTAGCTTACAGCCTTTTGATGCTTATTCTCCATGGAACTTACCATTAGCGACTGACGTTCAACTGCAAGCAGCCAACGATGCTTGTACGGCTGATTTAACCGGTAATTCCGCGGGAACTTCATTGAACGTACGTGAATGGAGCCACGCGGTATATACAGCAACCAACAGCGATCCTTTAGTAAATATCACTCTTGATCGTCGTGGTGGCCAGGGGAATGGTTTTGTGGCGCAAATTCGCGTACCGTCGAATGCTGTGCCTTCTCTTCCAGATTTAACGCAAAATCCAGATAGCGACGCTCACTTACACATTATCGATCCAGAACATCGCTATGTTTTTGAAATGTGGAAAGCGAAATGGATTAATGCTACTACAATTTCGGCTTGGGGATATACCAAAAATGATTTGTATAGTTCTGGTGTGGGCCAAGGCGGAGAGCGTGCCTATGGTGGCAGCGCACTCGGTGGCTTGATACGTAAAGGCGAGATTAACAATGGTATTCCTCATGCACTTTCTATGGCAGTTCCTGGCGCTAAATTACGTTGCTGTAGTGCGGTTTGGCCGGCGATACATGTTGATGCTTCGGCTTCAACTTTGTACAAGGGTTCAATTCCTATGGGACAGTTAGTAGCTTTGCCTGCGAATGTTGATATTAATTCTTTAGGATTATCTGTTCAGGCCAAGAAGATCGCAGAGGCCCTCCAAAATTATGGAGCCTACGTTGTAGACGCTTCCGATGATTTTGGTTTCTCTGCCGAAACCGGTGCGGCATCTGATTTTAACTACAATATCGACGGTGAGCTTAACAATCTTCGAAAATACTTACGTTGTGTAAGTAACAACTCGGCTACGAACATTGGGGGTGGGGTAATCGGGGCACCAAGACGAGCACAGCTTGCTTGGCCTTTGAAATAGCTTTGCTTCTGAGTGTGTATGGTAAAAGGATTTTGGAAAAAAATAAAAAAACCAGTTTTTGTTTTGGCACCAATGGCCAATGTGACTGATGCCGCTTTCCGGCACATTATTGCTACCTATGGCAAGCCAGACGTGATGTGGACAGAATTTGTAGCGGTAGATGGACTTTGCTCCAAAGAAGGTCGCAAGGAACTTCTGATAGATTTTAAGTATGGTGAGATCGAACGCCCGATCGTGGCTCAGATTTTTGGTTCTAAACCAGAAAATTTTTATGAAGCAGCGCAACTGGTAGCGGAACTTGGGTTCGATGGGATAGACATAAACATGGGCTGCCCCGATAAAAATGTAACTAACAAACAAAAAGCCGGCGCAGCACTTATTCAAACTCCTGAGTTGGCAGTAGAAATAATTAAACAAACCAAAAGGGGAGCTGGTAAACTACCTGTATCTGTAAAAACTCGGTTGGGATACAACAAAAATGTTTTGGATACATGGCTCAAAACTTTGCTCGAAACCGATCTGGCCGCAATCACTATCCACGCTCGCACTAAGAAAGAAATGTCCGAGGTGCCTGCTCATTGGGAGGAAATAAAAAAGGCCGTAGAAATTCGTGATGCTTTTGATTCTTCAAAAAATAAAACACTGATTATTGGTAATGGGGATGTTAAAAATTTGGCTGAAGCGAATGTTCGAGTGCAAGAAACTGGTTGCGATGGAGTGATGATTGGTCGGGGCATTTTTGGAAACCCTTGGTTGTTTAATACCAAGATTGAACCCTCAAGTATAACTATTCAAGAAAAACTGCGGGTAATGCTAGAGCACACCTTTTTGTTCGACTCCGTGTTAGGCAATCATAAGAGTTTGATGATTATGAAAAAACATTATAAGGCTTATGTGAATGGTTTTGATGGGGCAAAAGAATTGAGGATAAAACTTATGGAAGCTGCTTCACTTCAAGAAATAAAAATAATTACAAACAATTTTCTTCAAAAATTGAACTAACTTTAGCAGTTCTCTAAAAACTTATCAACATATCACTTGATCGTCTTCTCGAATGGGCATTAAGTAGATGTTTACCCCTAAATTAAATCTAGCAAGTTATTTATTAATTTTACCGAATATGACTTACGCTACTTTAACTTTCGGACCTCACAAAAATACTAAAATGCCAAACAAGGATGCTCATTTAATTGAAGAAGCGCAAAAGAACAATCCAAGTTTTGATGCGCTCTATGAGAAGTACAAAGATAAAATAATGAATTATTTTTTGTACCGCGTTGGTAGAAATTATGATAACGCTGAAGAGCTAACACAAGAAACTTTCTTAAAAGCATTCAAAGCTTTAAATCGATTTGTTATTCAAGATTGTTCATATTTAACTTATCTTCTAAAAATTGCGCACAATTTACTTGTGAACCATTATCGTGGCAACAAACTTGTTCTTAGGGAAAGTGTAGAAGATGATCGTATAACTACAATGGATGATGTGGAAACGAAATTGGAAATGGAGAAGGTTTGGAGGGAGGTTGCAAAGGAACTAACAGCAGCTGAAGAACGCGCACTTCGTCTTCGATATCAAAATGATTTAGCGGTAAAAGATATTGCAAGTGATATGAACCGTACATCTAATGCAGTAAAATTACTGCTGTGTCATGGAAGAAAGAAACTAAAATACTTAAAACCACAGTTATTCTAAACTAGCTGCATGCCAAGAAACTTGGGGGTGCGATAATTTGAGAAGTTTATTTTTGACTATACATCGAAATAGACTTCAAAATTTATAAGGAAAAAAACGACCTCGATATTAATACCGCGGTCGTTTTTTTTAATCATGAAAATAGGTTTCTGGATTTCTTCCCCCTCCATCACTTTTGAATTAATACGACTCAGAATTGGGGGTGAGTCGTGCTAATGGATGAAGAGGGGAAAAATAGAGAACTCTATAGTAGAAAGAGCGGTTTTGTAGTTGTTTTAACCACTATTTTACTTAACGAATTTATACGGTAATGGTGTCTTTTATCACTCCCTTCGTACTGTTTTTGATAGATGGGTTAAATAAGCAGTAGATAGGCTCATCTTTACACACTCATAAATTAAGTGAATAAACTTTATTTTCTTTAGTATTAGCCAAATAACGTTTAAATATTCCCGTCGTACTCTTGACAAAAGTACTAAAATATGATAGTATATTATGTCATAAGATCAGCATATCCCCATCGTATGATTGACAAGGTTGCATGTATGCGCTTCTAAAATTATGGGGGGATATGGTCAGATTTAATTAGCTAAGCATTGGCTGGTTTAATCTGAAAGTAACGACGAACATTGAAACTAAAACTAAGGAGATGAGCGATGAGCACGAATGCCTCTCTCTCTGTTTCCCAGCTTCCACAAGGGGTTGTTCCGGAGAGAGCCCCCACCTTTAAGGTGGGGAAATGGTCTATCCCCCCCCAGGAGAAGCCAAATCTCCCCACCTATCACTTCAAGGATGGGGTCGACGAAGAGGAACCCACCACCGTGGAGTGGGGACAAGCGCGCGTGAAGCGTATTGTGCGCTTGGCGGCAGCTGAGACCGATTTTGTTGAAACGGGCGTGCCCCCCGTTATGAACAAGCTCCCAGCGAGTGAGTTCGCTGAAGTTATGAGGGAG
>DALYEE010000019.1:944-15290 GCA_031972655.1 Candidatus Magasanikiibacteriota bacterium | reverse complement strand
CACGTAATACTATGCTTAGGTCTCTCTACTTTGAGTATTACCATCTATGGTGTAATTCAAGCCATCACCGGCTGGGGTATTGCCACTCCTGAATGGACTAATCTAGCAACACGCCGTGTGACCGCTTTTTATACTTCGCCCAATGCGGTAGGGCTCTATGTGGCGCCGATTATCGCCCTGATATTTTTTTGTTTGGTTGCTAAGTTTTATAATGACAAGAATAAATTCGATTTGAAACAGATCTCTTTCAAAACCAAGAATGCGTCGATATTTTTACCCATCATATTGTTTGCCCTGTTGGCAATTTTGTTTAGCAAGTCCGAAGGAGCAATTATTGCGTTGGCCGTTGGCTTTGCAGTGATGTTTTTTTTGTTGGGATACAAAAAGTTAGTAGTGGCATTGGTTGTGCTAGGGATGGCCGTTGGTTTCGCGGTTACCCCTATTCGCCGTGCGATATTGTTTCAAGATCAATCTGGAAAAAACAGGTTAACTCTCTGGAGCTATACTATCAACTATGTTTCAAAGTCGCCTGCAAATTTTATTGAAGGTGCAGGCATTCGGCAGTTTTTTAGAAAGATCCAGAAGCCGTATTATGATGTAAAAAAAATGGAGCGCTTAATTTATCCGCACAATATTTTGTTGAACTTTTGGTCGGAGATTGGTTTGTTTGGGATGATTTCTTTTGCTGGCATGTTTGGCTACGTTTTTTACCTTGGTATTCGGATTTTAAAAAGCAATTTATTTACCGGTGCGGCGCTACTCGCTTGTTTGATAATTATTTTTGTTCAGGGAATGGTTGATGTGCCGTATTTCAAAAATGATTTGGCCATGTTGTTCTGGATTATTATGTCTTTGTTTTTCTATCCACTAAAAAATTATGTAGCGGTGGATACGGAAAAATAAAAGACCGACCTGGGTGGGTCGGTATGTATTCGCGACATTTTAATTCACGTGCTCACTTAGAATTTCATATACCTGCGCTGCAACAGCAGAACACAGCTTCTCGATCAACATTCTGAACCTGCCCCCATGAAATTGGGGATTTAGAAATGTTAAGAGCGGTTCCAGGCCAGGAGTATCAAGTGGCGGTGCAGAGAAAATCCCAAACCCAACACGATACTCAATTTTGGAAAGTTCTTCCTCCCAATCCTCAATCGACCGGAACATCAAAAGCAAACAATAAAGTTCCGATTGGTTTAATGGATTTCTAGGCAGTCTTATTCCAAGCCTATCTTCTTGTCGAATGACAAAAAATATTTGGGATTGCTCGGGAAGGTTTAATAGGACGCGAGGACTTTGCCTGTCGATGCGATAGAAATTACGAGCGATATAATTCACGATCGCGGCAAGAAACATTTCTAAAGCATCCCGAAGATTATGATTCTCGGCCAGCCTGATGATGTTTTGCAAAACAGGGAACTCAGAATCAAAACCGTGAGGGCGGTTGAAATAAAAAATTTGTCTTAAGTTTGTAGGCTGGTTTTGTGAGTCCGGATTAAGTTTTACCTCAAAACCATCTCCATTCTTACAAAGCGCGAAACGAATATTTTTCAGAAAAGATTTCTTTTCCATTATGTTACTCCTTCATTTCGTGAAACAAATTGTAGTCTAGATCTTGTTTAAGTGTCAAGCATATCAACTTTATGAATCTTATAATCTTTTATCTCATAAACATTTTAGCGGCGCCTGGGGTGGTGCTGCATGAATTATCGCATTCAGTGTGCTGTGTGTTGGCACGGGTGCGAATTTTTAAAATAAAACTGTTTCAGTTTGGCGATCCGGCGGGGTATGTGGAGCATGCGGTACCAGATGGTTTTATACCAAGTGCGATGATTTCTTTTGGCCCACTCATTTTTAATTCTCTCGTAGCGCTCGTATTTTTTTCACAATTCAAAATGCCTTATTGGTCCATAAAATCAATTCTCGTTTTGTGGCTTGGGATTGTGGCGGGGCTGAATGCTATTCCATCTTTTGGGGATACAAAAGTTTTGTACAAAGCGGCCAAAAAGAAAGTATGGAAAAACCCATTTGTTCTTTTGGGTTTTCCTTTTGTGTTGCTTTTATACTTGTTAAATTTTTTAAAACAATGGAGATTTCATTTTTTGTACACCGCCGCTCTATTTTGGTTGGGAAACATTTTTTTAAAACATTGACACCCAGTGTTTGACCGCGCCGATTGACGAATAAACGCGATATTGTTACTATTCTGATCTTGGCCAGTTTTAGCTTTGGTCAAAGGGAGGCTTATAATGACAAGGCAGATAGAAGAAGGAAAAAAGCCGAAACCTATCTTTAAAATTTTCAGAGAGGGCGATAAATTTCGTGTTGCTTGTTACGGAGTTGATGATTGTGGTGGGGAACAGTTGGTAAAAGAAGCTGTGTTTACGGCTCATCAAGAAGCCGACACTAATGATTTTGTTGCGGATTGTTTGGGCATATTACTGGTTCCTGAAAACATCACGATGTTTTTTCAGAGGCATATCCGGCAAATAATTATTAATTTGACCGCAGGAAGAGATGCGGATGATAACGGTGGTGTCATTTTCTTGTCTCAATCAGAGCATGATCTTGGAATGGGCACATCTGTTTCTGGATTAGCTGCAGAATTAGGGGCTCATTTGCATTTGCAGCAGTATACGTAGATTTTCACTAGAAATCATCTGTTAGTGACTTGGCCGGTTTTGTTTTAAAACTGGCCTAGTCAGCAGATGATTTTTTGTTTTAAAAAACAAAAGTAGACCAGCTTGCCCGGTAAAGTATTATTTGATAAAGTGTTTTTCTGATGGGTATTTTCCCATCAAAAGGAGTAGAACATGGCTGTGGGAAATAATCTTTTTTTAGGTCGATTTGTAGTAACAGCTGGACTGCGTGGCCCAACAGGGCGCCATTATTATGTGAGTTTTTATAATACCATCGACGGAAAAGAAAGTCGTATAGCGTTTACGTTAGTAAAATCTTCTAACCATACGGAGGCTAGAGAGTTTGTTGCTAGATGTCTCCCGTCTTTTTCTACAGATCAAGTTAGAATTTTTCAAAACCAAGTATGCTTGGAGATTGAGGCTCTAGAAAAAAAGACACAAGCTGTTTGCATAGTTTTGGTGGCAGAATATGGACCACCAGAAACAAAAGAGGAAAAACTCCAAGTAGATGCCCGGAAATCGGCTCGGCAAGCACTGCCGAATGGAGAGTATGTGGGAAAATTTGACGTAACTGCATATTTTGATGGCCGAAGAACAGGTCATGTTTTTTTCCAGGAACTTGATGATACCGGGAATTTCGTTGCATCCAAAAAAGACTGTTTTTTTTCAATAGGTCAGGAAGCTCAGGCGCGTGGTTTTGTTGATGAATGCCTTACTAAGTTTGGACTGTCCGATGAGGAGCTTGAGTATTATCGGGGCCGTGTTTGGAGGTGTGTGGTAAATGTTTGCTCCGAAAGAAGCCCGCATGACGACGGAGGTCTCCAAACTGACCCACGGGAATTAATGGTAAGAAAAGCAAAATTTCCGGCGCCAAAGAGTCTGGGAGCGTTTTTGAAGGAATTTTTTGGCAAATGGTTACACTGGTAACAGGGTGAAAAATTAATATTTTAGCGCAGCTTCTGTACAGAAATAATAGTTAAATTTTTACTTGAAATCATCTGCAATTGAGCTAAAGTGTGCTTTTCTAAGCACGGTTTGGTTCAGCAGATGATTTTTTGTTTAAAGTTAGCCAAACAAATTTGGCTAAGATTGGGCAAAAATAGCCTTGACAAAAGGGCTTTTTTGTGGTATACTATTTTGTTGGTTAGCTGAAGTAAGCTTAAATTCGTTTGAGAGGCGAAGATAAGCTGAAAGCCAAAAAACCATTACTATAATTAAGGCCTCTCTCAAATTCTGGGAGAGGTTTTTCTTTAAAAACTGTAATTCTCCATAGTGGTGGAGGAAGGTAGAAAACAGCCTGTTAAGAGTAATAAGCTGTTTCGTACCTTTCAAACTTAGCGGAGGATAAAAGATGTTGGGAGAGAAGATCTTTCATTGGGGAATGTTTTTTGGGATCATTGCGATCCTGGGCTTAGGGGGTGCGACCCTCATCGAGTTGGCTGACTACAGTCAGCACGACCTGATCGGTAAGCCGCGCACCATGCGGCTCTACGTGCCCTAGGCAAAAAAGAAAAAAGAAAACAAGAAAAGAAAGAAGAAGAGAGATGAACAAGAAGGAAATCTCGTTTTTTTCCATCATTAACCCTATGTGGCTGCTGTTGGGTGGTCTGGTGGTGTTGGGGTTTGTCGTCCCTCACCTGCCGGAGGTCCCCACCTCCTACCACAGAACGGGGCACTCCGCTGCCCCAAAATAAAGCGAGGTGAGTCTCGTGTTCGTCTCCAAGGAGACTGAGCACGACGACTCCCTCGTTCCTTGCTTTTTACACACTGTCAAAGTGTGCAGGAAGTAAGGTTCGATCTTTCGACAATCCAAACAAAGAGGAGGCGAATATGTCGCTGTATACTCTGGAGAATGGGAAGTTGACAGAGCTATTGTTCGTGGGTATGGATGATAGCACCGCTACTTATCGATGCTCGCGTCGTCCTTTTGGAGAAATCTTTAACTTGTTGTCGGAGTGTGGGGGCGGAGAGGTTCGCCCCAATGGCCAAATCGCTGGCTATGGAACGATAGTTTGTGGAAGGGGAGGGGAGAAGCTGGCTCGTCAGACGCAGCTTGTGAGCGGGGAAGACTTTAATGTTCATGCAAATTTTGTCGTTCCGCTCCTTGAAGGAACGCTTGTGGTCTATTACCAGGGATTGAAAAAAATCCAAATCACTACTCTAGGAGCAGGATGGGTTAAGGGAAAGCACAATCATCTGTCCCAAGGCAGGCGAGTGCTTTTTTTCGAAACCCTGGAAGATCTGCGACAAAGCACCACGCTGCGGCATTTCGTTCCCGCAGCCGAGGCGGCCTTCGCCAAGGCTAACTGCATCGGCTGCAACCACGTCCACTACGCGCTGTAGATAAAGCGCGTCCGCCCTCTCTCCGTGCACCTTCTGCACAAAAACCAAAAAACTCGGTTTGTGGAAGGGGCTAACAAAGACCAGCCGCTCACCGAACTATGTTTCTAAACCACAATTTGGAAACACAGTTCGGCGGCTGGTTTTTTGTTTGTATTGACAAATAAGTATTTTTTAGGCATCATTGTCAATTCCCAAAGGAAAATGAAATGGCAAAAAGGCTTAAAGCTGTGCTCAAAAGCGAGATCGCGGAAAAAATCAGACGACAAGTTTTTGCACATCCCAGTTGGACAGAAAAAAATTTTATAGCGAGATGGGGCCGTGAACGTCAAAAAATTTATGCAATGTTGATGAGACTTGAGACTTCCTATGTAACGACATATATTAAAATCGCAACTATCATGGGTGTTAGTTTGGGTGAGCTTATTGATGGAGAAAAATGGGATTATGATCAAGAGGGGTTGGCGGACCGCATAGAGAGCTTGGCTAAAAAGCTTGATATGAGTATATCGAATTTTTCTGTTCATTGTGGACTATGCAAAAAATACCTTGACAAGCTACTAGCACTTCTTAGGAAAGGATTGATAAAATGTGGCCCATGTTTCCAACAAGTAGAGCTAATCGCTAAAAAATCCGGAGTGAGTATCCGTCAGCTTCTTTCGAATAAATAATAGTTTATTTTAAATTCAACTGCTATTCGAATTTTGTTTTCAACTCTAGAAACCAAAATTCGGCAGTTGAATTTTTTTACACCAAATTACATTTTGGATTATGACCAGCAGCAAGCTCATTTATTGGAAAAACCAAAAGCAGCCAAAAACATTGACTTTATTGCCGAAATAAGGCAGGATTGCTTTCGAGAAAATCGAGGTGATGAATGGCTGAGAAAGTGCGGGTTGTGTCGAATATTTATATTGCAGCCGCTCCCAGAATCGAAAAATTGTTAAAAGAATGTCCGGATTGGAAGTTATCTGAAACGGGATTTGCTCGTTTGAAAGAAGATGGGGTACTAAAATGGGATGGGCTCACTAAAAATCAGCTACTTAAAATTTTGCTGCAAAAAGATATCCGATTAGAAACTCTGTGTAGGATTGCATCTGGTCTTGGTGTTAATTTTGGTACATTACTAGGGCTTGGTGACTGGGAGATCGATTTAGAAGGGTGGCCGGCAAGATTAGAGGAAAAAGCGGGCTTATTTAAAATAGACAAAAAAATTGAACAAAAAACAGGTTTAAGTCGAGGGTTTCTTTATAAAATTCGCGATAAACAAGGAATGTGTTTGTTGTCTTCAGTGGAACGAGTCTGTCAGGGGTTTGGAGTTGATTTACAAGCTTTGTTGTCGAGGCAAAACTAATTTTCATAAAGTCGTAAAAACGACTGTTCTCAAATTTATTTTTTCAACCGAAGAAATAAATTTCAGCAGTCGTTTTTTTAATCCATTTTTTTAGGAAGCAAGCATTTTGTTTATATAATAATCCACCGGTGCATAATCATCGGTCAAAACCGGAATGTCGTTTGGAATATTATTTTTCCAAAGATGACTTAAATAGCTTTGTAATTCAGCATCACTGCTTTTGAACGAAACAGGAGCCGTGTCTTTCAAAGCCACAAGCATAATATTTTGAATCTTATCTCCTTCACCCGGGTTGGTAACGGGGAAAATATAAACCTGAGGAAATACCTTTTTAAACGTGGCAATTTCAGAACGCAAGAACTCACCCTTTTTACCTTCAATACCCGAAATTATATTCACGAGCACTACACCATTCGAGTTCAAAAGATCGGCATATTTTTGTACTGCTTCCTGGGTAGTGAGCTGAAATGGTAGAGAGTGAAAAGACTGGAAAGCATCACCAAAAATCACATCATATTTATTTGTAGTTTGATTTACAAATACGCGGGCATCCTCGTGAAAAATATTCAGCCGCGTACTGGTGGGTAATTTAAAATACGTTTTTGCGAGCTCGGTAAGTTTGGGGTCGATCTCTACCACATCAATAGTAGAACTCGGAAATTGTTTCAAAAAATCTTTGGGATAAGAATAACCTGCTCCACCCAGAAGTAGTGTCTTTTGTGCGGAGGGCGCAAAATGTTTCGCGAGGCGATAATATTTGGTGTAGTCAAAAACTAAATCATCTGAATTATTAAACATCGCCGAGCTATATTCATTGTTAATTTTCAAAACTCGAATTGGTGTGTTTGTTTTTGGGTCATGTGAAGGGTAGATAGTTATGAAGTTATACAAACTCTCAAACGTAAAAATTCCAGAGCTTTCAAAGTATTTGTTTATTGAGGGTGTGGCCAGAAGAAGTGTGAGAAGTAGTGCGCCTGTGATCAATTTTGTTTTAAGCCAGTGATCCAAAAATACTAGCGATGAAAGTATGAGTAAGGTGAGAGAAATAAGAATAAGTAATTTGGTACTACCAAGAAATGGAATAAGAACAAAGCCGGCAAGAAAAGTCCCGAGAATACTGCCGAGGGTAGAAATGGCATACAGATTGCCGACCGTTCTGCCAGATGCGTCGAGACTGTGTAATTTTAATTTCGCAGCATAGGGCGAGACCATGCCCAGCAAAGTGCTTGGGATACAAAATAAAAGCAGCGATGAAATCAATGATCCAAATTTTACATTCGAAATGTTTTTTTGAATAAAAAGAAAGACGGGTTCTTTGACAACAGTAATCAAAGCAATGCTCAATCCAGAAAAAATGAGGATAGCGGAAAAAGTTTTAAGATCATGTTTTTTGTCCGCAATTTTACCACCATACCAATATCCAAAACTCAGACTACCTAAAATTACCCCAATCAAACTAGTCCATACATAAAGCGAGGTACCAAAATATGGAGCAATCAGGCGTGAACCGACCAGCTCGAATATCATTACGGCCATTCCACAAACAAAGACGACGAGCTCAAGAAGATATTTTTTCATAGAGAGGTGTTAGAAGTAAGAATTATAAATCAGGAATTATGAATAATGGCTGTGGTTTATAGTAAAGTTTATAATGTCTAAATTTAAATGTCCTGCCCAGATAGAGATCTGTCTAGGAGTGTTAATAAAATGACAAGCGATAGATAAAGCATCTTGACAAAAGTGCCTTTTTATGGTATTATCATTTGTTTTATGAGTTTTCTTTCCTCTAATTATGCTAACTATTTGGCCTAAAAAGAGGCCGGAATTAACTACCCCCCGGCTATTGGAGGTCTCATGACCACGATCACCGCCCCAAAGTTTGAGTCCTTGGCGCAGCTCCTCGCCGCCGCTCAGGTGGCCCTGCCCGGGTTCAACATGGGGTTGGGCAGCCCGCGCCAGATATCTGGCGGGGCGTCAGAGGAGGAGAGTATCTTGGTCGCGCAGCTGCCTGGCAACCCGCTGGGTACCGCCCAGGCGGTGGGCGTTGATCTGGCCTCTGGCCAGATCGAGTCCTGCGGTGAGCAGGACGCCGCGAGCGACCTCTGGACCTGGCTGATCGGCCAGGGGTTCAAGGCGGTGGCAGTCTAAGCCACACGCTGTCATAGTCGAACGGGCCACCCAACCAACATCACCCCCTGCCCTTCGACCTTACGTCTTAACTTAAAAAGTTAAGGAGTGAGGTCGGCAGGGGGTTTTGTTTTTTCTGAACAAATGAAATTGAATGAATTGTTTGTTGTAAAATTTATACATTTCACTAATCATTTTCTCGTTTTCACACCAACCATCTTTCTCCCGTTTTGCTCCATCAATTCCAAATCCTTAAACATTCCCACCTCACTTCGATATTCATTACTAAACCCCCAGCCATTCCATTGCCACACGGCCAGGTAGCTTGGTTTACATTCCTGGTTCTCATTATATGTTCCTTCCAAAACTACCAGTTCCATTATCTTATCATCATCAAGGTCGCTAAGTAAAAATTCGCAGTTGGGCACGGCAAGGTTTGAAGATTGCCATAGAGGAACTACTCGATTATTTTTAAAACTAAAAACAAAAAAATGATTTTTTACGGCTGGGTCATTTTCTTTAATCCAGAATGGTTTGCTAGAACCGAAATTTCCACTTTTCCAAACACTGAGAGCCAAATCATTTTTCCCATCTCCGTCTACATCGGCAATAGAGTATGAGTCTACCCACCAGGCTTCATTGGAACTCCAAAGAGTTTTTTTGTTGACAGCGATGGTTAAGATGCCGTTTTGAATGTTAACGGATTCGTTTGAAGAAATGAAGTGGTTGCTGTTTAGTTTGGTTGAAGAATAAGAACTAGATTTTATTTCTTGAAGCTGTGAATCACGAAACTCGCCACTGTCATTCTGAGCGGAGTTCGCACGTAGCGAAGAATCTCTTGAATTCGTGAATGTCGAGGGATCCTTCGGTTGCTGCGACGCTTCCTCAGGATGACAGGTATTTATTCCACAGTTCACGATATGAAGTCTATTTTTTTTCCAGACAAAAAGTTTTGATTCTGTTTCTTGCAAAAGCTGGATCGGTTTACTAAGCGTCAGCTTTTGTTTTTTGAACTCACTAAAAGTTTTTTCATAAATTGTGGGTGTGGCAGAAAAAGGAACAGACGCGATAGATCGCGTCTGTACACATAAGGCAACCAGGTTCAATAAAGAACCAATAACGATTGCAACAATAACTAATGCGCCAATGGAAGATGGTTTCATTTATTTAAATTTGAAGCAGTAAATAGTTCTGTCCATTTTGGAAGATTTGGAGCTTCCTCAGACATAAGCATTTTACGCCACTTTTCGTCAGTTAAGCGATTGGCGCGTGGAGCGGTGAACTCATAGTAAGAGTAGACAGCCCCTTTAGCAATACGTAATTTTCGATCAATCGGTACCAAGACATAAATTTCAGAAATATGTCCCGTACCTACTTCTAATACCGAACCATTTGGATCAGTAGCAATATCAGCAACGAGAGCAGCAGGATTTTGATCAAGATACTCACTTTGTGTAGCTGTGCCTTTTTCGATTTCATTCTTGTTGACCTCAAACCACAAATGTTCCAACTGTCCACCATATGAGCGAATGGTTTCGTACTCAGCATCAGTTAGTGGTGTATTGTTCAATTCTTTTTCAGAAATATTTTTGAGAGACAAGGCGAGGGAATCCATGTTATCAAGAAGCTCAATTTGTTTTGGAGAAAGTAATTTCCGTTCCATAAGACCGGAGCGAGTTTTTCGAATGAGACCCACCAAGCGATAATAAACATTGGTGTTTGGTTCTACATAACCACGATCATCTTTTACCACTTCATTTCCAGGGTCACCACCCATTTCAGCATATGATTGTTTAGCATAAAGAATCGTGTCGTGTTTAAGCTCTGTCCAGCTGCCAAGGAAGGTATTTAAATCTTTGCGTACCCACGCTTGGTTTTTCATAAATATTGGATCTGAGGTGGATTTCTCTTGCATGTTTCGGTCAAGAAGAAGTGGTTGCAAGGCATATATCCATCCCCAGTAAAGATTTTGAGTCCAGGTGTCTTGGTTTAAACCAGCAAAATACTTCTGAAGTTTGGTAAGATTTTCTTTGTACGCTGGAGCCTCTGCTTGTTTGTTTGCGTCAATAATTGCCAGCGCTTCAACCGAGCCCATCGCAGCGGGGAAATCTAATGCTGTGGGTAACATTCTACCGGGAACTTCGCGTTCAATGAGGCGTTGAAAAACTGCGGCGTCGATGGTGAAGCGTTGGCCCATGAAACGAAAAGCTTTAATTTCGTTTTCGCGATCTGGGTTGATGGCAGCGTTAAACACGGGAATGGAATTAATTTGTGGTGGTTCCAGTGTTTTGGTTTTTTCCATTAATTTTGCAAATAGCGCGGTGTCTTTGGTAACCGTTTGAAGAGATGGATTTTTTCCATAAACTTCTTCGATCAGAGTATTGAGTTGTGTGTAAGTTACATCATCGCTTTTTCCAACCATAAAGCTGGTTGGTTCGTAAATATTTTGCCAATTTGTTTGGTTGTTTTTTTCATTCAAAAGTAAGGTGATCAAAACTGCCGAGCGAACTTCATCTTCAGATTTGAAGCGAAAACTCATTCTTCCATACCACATCATTGATTTGAAATAATTTTTCAGCAAATCAGATTTTGTGTAATGTCCGCGAGGTACATATTGAGAATAATCTTCCTTGTTAGCCTCTCCTGTTTTTGAAGAGCTTCCCAGATTCATCAAAGGTGAAGCGTCGATTGTGCTATGTTCTGCAATAAGCGCAAGCTCTTTATTCACTTCTGTTGCGACAGTGGTATTAATTTTTGTTGTAGGATCAAGCAGTTTGCTGCCTACATTAAAAAATCCTAAATTTCTTTTTGCTGCATTTTGCCACACTGTTCCTTTCAGCGAAGTAAATTGCTTTTCTGCTTGTGGTAAAAGAGATTTGTTGAGAGCTCTCAAATCATTGGCTAATCTTTGTTCTTCTAAATCTTTCAACAAATAATCAAACATTAAGTGGTAATTGTGCAGTATGGAATCGGTGGTAATAAAGCTTGGTGTTTTGTTGTAGCGATTCGACTCATACAATGGGAAGAATTCACGATGGTCGTTTGGCACGACCGCAAAATTATTTTGTAATAATAATTTTTTAACTGCGGGGGAAAATTCAAAATCTTTATTATTTATTACGTCGGGAAGTTCTTTTTCCATTGTTCCAAATTCTGTAGAAGTAAGTAATACCACAGGTGTAGTGGTGGGAATCTGTACTGTTGTGGTAGGGATGGTAGAAATAGTGGTGGTAGGTGTTGTTAATGACCACGGCTAAAATGATGAGTGAAACTTTTAAGGCCGAGGATTTGGTGGGTTCTTCTGGTGGAATTGGTGTAGTGTGCACCACAGGTGTTTCGTTTTCCATAAGTAGTTTTTAATAGTGAAATATATCGGTCATTATAAAACGAATTTGGTTATCTGACAATTATTTTGTGAAAAAGAAAAACATCCTGGTAGGATGTAAAATTTGGGCACCCAAGCTCAGCCTGATGGCGAGCTTGGGTGAGGAAAGTTGTTTAAATTTTCACTGTTTCAGATTGTCTTTGAATTTGAAGTTGTGGAAAATTTTTGGCCAAGTGACGTTTGAGCTCCAGAAGAGTGTTGGGCTTAGTAGGCCATTTGCGGATCTCTGCATCACTAAGCGCGACAAGCTGGCCAAGTGTGGTTACACCTTGCCTTCTGCATGCATTCCTAAAACGTACAAAACCTTCTCCTAGAATATCGATAGATAATTTTGCCAGTTCTTTGGCTATTGCCAAATCAATGATCGCCTGCTGGTCTTTCACAGCCAATGCCACCAAATCGCAACCAGGCATTATTAGTGCTGCAAGTCGACTATGGGGGCCTTCTTGGCGAAGTTTTTTGATGGCCGAAATGTGAAGGTCTGTCGCGCGATCCCTAGTCATGTCTAGAGTTCTTCCCACTTCATTATGAAAGACCGGAACCCCATCAGGGGCATGTATATAACGCACAGAAATCACACTCACCTCTTGTGGTGTAAGATATTGTTGCAAGATACCCATAACCACGATTTGCATCATTTCCGAGGAAATACGCGGTATCATGGTGTCGGTCTTTGTAGTCGCCCAGTAAAAATCAGCCAGGCTCTTCAAAAAATCCGGACGGTTTGGTGATAAAAGCACTGAATTGGCCGTCAGATTACCCAGATATCCGTAAAAAATGCTCAGCGGGGCAATGGAGGTTTTCGCTTGTTCACCTTCTTGCTTTGCGCAGACTTCGCGAACTAATGCCTCGTACCCTCTATTAGAGGGAAGAAAATAAGGTCGTTCAAGAACGCGTGAACTGTGTGTTAAACCAGAAATGAACATGGCGATCTCTTCGATTTTGAGATACTTTTCCAAGATGATATATACATGTTGTTGAACCAAACTTAATTTTCCTTGTCGGGCATAGAGTTTAGCAAAAACCAAAAGCACTGCTGAAAAGTCCGTTAGCCCATCTACCGAAGCTAGATAATAACGGCGGCTTCTAGGGTTGAAGGCTGTTCCCAGCAGTTTTTGCCGAGTTCTAGCAAGAGTTATGGTATTTGTAAGCACATCTCTGACTTGGCTTCCACAAAGATCAATTATTGTTTGATTCGTTATACCCAAGCACTGCAAAAAAGCTATAACCTCGTTTTTTTCTTTTCGACTCAAAGAGCTTAGGCGTACTCTTATTTTTTTCGACATTGTTAATGCCTCTCTTTCTATCTTTTTGAGGATAGAATATGTGTTAAACTAAGCTATATTGGTTTAAATGTCAAAAGTTGCTGTGAGGTATCAAGTATAAAGTATTAGATATCAAGGAGGTGTGACTAGGGGCGCACTTAATTGCGTCTCTACCTAATATGCTTATACTAAAACGTCCAAATCACGCTTGATAGACTTTACAGACTTGAAGGACTTTTCAGACTTACACAACGTTTGACGATTTTAAAGATTTTTGTTAAAGTGGTCACACTTTTTATAGAGGTAGTTTTACCGTTTAAAAACGGGCCAATAGCTCAGCTGGTAGAGCAGCGCCTTTGCAAGGCGAAGGTCTGGGGTTCGAATCCCCATTGGTCCACCAATAAAGTTTAGAAAAACCAGGCTGAAAAGGCGTGGTTTTTTGTATGGTGTTTTTTTAAAATATAAATCCTGCAGTATTTTCTACTGCAGGATGAAAGAGCCGCCCCCTAAAAGGATTTTTGGTTGAGGCTTTCAAAGCACTCGAACGGTTGGGAAGGCTTGTTTGAATTTCTCGCGAACCAGCAGATCGCAGAATTCGCTTGTTAGAATTCTCTCCAGAAGTCCATCAGAGTAACTTTTTGGGATAACTGCGTCCACACATTCATTCACCTCAGCCATCACACTGTAGATACAGAAGAATGCGTTGGGGTTAAAGCGTTTGACGAGTTGAGCTAACTCTGTCCCCAAACGGCATCGGCCATCCAAGAGAATGATTTGTCCAGAAACGATGAAAACTTCCTCATTCTCAGCGACGGCTAGTAAAATTTCCTCAAAGTCGCGGGAGAAGAGAATGTCTTCACTTCGTCTTTGATCCAGCCGCGCCACGGAGTTTTTAAGAGCTTCCAGATCGCAATCTTCCTTTTGCACAACGATGAATTTCATAGCACCCTCCTTTGAAAGATCGTTTGTTTGAGATGGGGTTGTCTCAGTCTCGAACAGAGTAATATATCAAAAAATAGCTAATATGTCAATATATTTGCCACAATAAATTAGCTATTTTGATTCATTTAAACAACAATTTTGCAAAAATAATAAAAATATCGTCAATTTTATTGACGTATTTTTTGTTTAGTGATACTCTGATTGTGCTAAAGTATTTACAATTCAACTAAAAAATATTATATGAACCCTCTTCAGGCTCTTGAATCAATCGGTCTTTCAACCAAGCAAACAGCT
>DALYEE010000019.1:0-930 GCA_031972655.1 Candidatus Magasanikiibacteriota bacterium | reverse complement strand
CATTACAGAGTTGGCCAAGAAGGCGAATCTGAAACGACCAACCACCTACCTTATTCTTGAGGAGTTAAAAAAACGCGGTTTGGTGAATTCAATTATTAAAGGACGAAGGACGTGGTATGGAGCAGAAGAGCCCCAAAAATTAATGGGACTGATTGCCGAAAAACAGCGGGCGCTTTTGGGGGTGCTCCCCGTATTGGAAGCCCTGAATAATCAACGTGTTGATAAGCCGCAGGTGCGTTTCTACGAAGGTAAGGAAGGAGTGCTTCGCATATACGAAGAAATGTTTACGACTAAAGAAATGAGATTTTGGGGCTCGGTTGCTGGGGCTACCGAGCATGTGCCAGAGGTAGTTAGTTGGTTTACAAAGTTATCACACCGGGAAAAACCAACCGTATACGATTTACTTGCCGACACACCTGCTGATAGGGCATATGCCCGGCGTGTAGTACGTCCTGGATACCAAGTTAGATTTTTTCCTAAGGCAGAAAAATTAGTCGTAGACTCTATGTTGGCTGAAAACAAGCTTTCGTTTTGCGCTTTTTCTCCTGAACCGCACGGATTGATTATTGAAAGTGAGAGCATAGCCGCCTCATTTAAAGTATTGTGGAAGTTAGCTTGGCAAGGAGCGCAGACTTATAAGAGAAGCAAAAAATGATAGAATCATTTGATTCTCGCGCCTTCTTGATCTTTAACCAAATAAAGGTTTTGCGCCTTGGCTGGAATAGGGATTGTAACAAATCCGCACTCGAAATTGAATAAACGAAATCCGGAACGCCCTAAGATCCTTGGCTATATTCTAGGGGAACAAGGAGTCCTGGAAACGACTAATAGTCTCGAGGAGTTAGCCCAAGTCGCGAAGGAATTTAAGCAGCGCCAAATTTCGGTTTTGGCCATTAATGGTGGCGACGGAACGGTCAGCCGGACCTTGAC
>DALYEE010000018.1:0-15670 GCA_031972655.1 Candidatus Magasanikiibacteriota bacterium | reverse complement strand
AATTTTTTTGCTCAGATTTTGTTTTTCAAAAACACTTGGCACTTCATAAATACTAGCAACGTCAGGTGCAGCGATCACATCTTCTTCAGAACGCAAACCACAAAATATCGCAAGCTTCTCTTTGCGCGGCGCATCGAGCTCCGTTTTTCCACGGGCAATAATAAAATCTGCTTGAATACCAGAACTATTCAGCGCTCTGGCAGCATGTTGCGTTGGCTTAGTTTTCATTTCTCCCAAATGCCCCGGAATTGGCAAATAACTTACCAATACAAACAAAACATCATCAGGGTTTTGCAGCTTCATCATGCGCGCTGCTTCTAAGAAAAGAATATTCTCATATTCCCCCACAGTTCCACCCACCTCAATCACCATCACATCAGCCTTGGCCTTTTCTGCTGCTTTTTTAATTCGCTCTATCACTTCCATCGGAATATGCGGCACAACTTGCACGCATTTTCCTTTGTAATACATCGATCTTTCCTTTTCAATAACGCTCTGATACACACTTCCCGTGGTCATGTAATTGAGCGAGGTAATGTCTACATCCAAAAATCGTTCGTAATTTCCGATATCTTGGTCTGTTTCATAAGCGTCTTCTGTCACAAAAGTTTCACCATGCTCTACAGGGTTCATAGTGCCCGCATCCACATTTACATATGGGTCAATTTTTATCGCCGAAACATTCAAACCTCTATTTTTCAAAATTCTTCCAATAGAAGCAGTAGCCACCCCTTTACCAACCCCACTCAAAACACCACCAACCACGAAAATGTATTTTGTTTTCATAAAAAAGAAAGTGAAAATAATAGCAAAATGGTAAGTCCTGCTATTTTTAAAAACTACTTGGTGGGAATAATCAGAACCAAAATATCCGCCTCCAAACCATGCTTTAATTTAATCTTTACTTTGTAGTCACCGGTTTCCTTGGTGGGTTCAAAACCAATCTGTTTTTTATCAATAGTAAAACCCAAGTCTTTTAAAGACTCCGCAATATGAACCGGACCAACGGCCGCATAGAGCACACCATGCTCATTTACTTTTTGCTTAATCAACACTTCTAAACCATCGAGCTCTTCAGCCAACGACTCTTCAGCTTTTAACTCTTTCTCTTCGTCTCGCTCATGCTTTTCTTGCCTGATTTTCACGCCTTTTACTGCCCCTGGCAAGGCTTGCACTGCCAAATGATGCGGAAAGAGAAAATTCCGCGCATAACCATCGGCCACTTCTTTGATTTCTTCAGGCTCCCCCAAACCCGCAACTTTTTGCAACAAGATCACTTTCATACAGTTTCAATTATTTGCTTTATTTACTGGATTATTATACTATACTAACCTGAAAAACGTAAAGTACGGCTAATATAAAATCAATCAATTTTTGAATTATTCTATGGTCAAAAGTAAAGCAAAAGAAGTTGCAACCGCCCCCTTATTGAAATCCGGCATCGTTACACTTGTGGGAAGGTCAAATGTGGGCAAATCTACCCTACTCAATTCTTTGGTAGGCACAAAATTGGCTGCAGTTTCGGATAAACCCCAAACAACTCGAACTATTACACACGGCGTTATCAATAGCCCACTCGGCCAAATTGTTTTGGTAGATACACCGGGTGTATTCAAAGAGCAGCACAGCGCCCTTTCAGGTGAGCTTATCAACCGCGTTCACGAAGCTTTGTCGGGTATTGATGCCATTGTCTATGTTGCTGACCCAACCAAAAGTATTGGGAGCGAAGAAAGATATGTACTTTCTCTTCTTCGACCGCTTACTATCCCCAAAATTCTCGTCATCAACAAATCAGACCTGCCAAAAGAAGAAAAAAAATATGTTGATGAATACTTTGCTTTAAGCGAAGAATTCAACGCGACGTTCGAGTTATCAGCTTTATTCAACAGACACATACAACCGGTAGTTGATAAAATTTTGGAGCTTCTACCCACAGGAGAACCTCTTTACCCGCCTGGACAACTAACCAATATTGATAAAAATTTCTGGGCAGCAGAAATTATTCGTGAAAAAATATTTCTTGCCCTGCGCAAAGAAGTGCCTTATACCACACACGTAGAAATTGAATCTATCGATGAAAAACCAGATATTATCGTGGTTAAAGCAAATATTTTTACTTCACAAAAACAATACAAAAAAATGATCATCGGTTTAAATGGCCGTGCGATCAAAGAAATCGGCATTGCTGCTCGAAAAGAATTAGAGTCAGCATTGAACAAAAAAGTATTCGTAGAATTGGAAGTTGAGGTAGACAAGCACTGGTTGGAACGAGCGTAAAAAAATTAAAATTAAAAAACTGACTCATCTAGTATAAGTCAGTTTTTTGTTTTTTTATTTTGAAATTAATTCCAATGCCTTGCTTAGCATTTTATCTTCTCCAATCTTCTCTTTACTCCAGTCTTGTTTCACCTCTACATCTGGGGCGATTCCCTCTTTATTGATATTTCTGCCAAGCGGTGTAAACCATTCGGCAATGGTCAATTTCAAAGCAGAACCATCCCGGAAATTTTCTAAATCTTGTACAGAACCTTTTCCAAATGTTTTTTCACCCACAATTGTAGCTAATTTATAATCTTGGAGAGCTCCGGCCAAAATCTCGGAAGCAGAAGCAGAGCCTTTATTTACCAGCACGACTGTTTTTATACCTGCGAGCGGATGATCGCCTTTGGTTTTAAATTCATCATGTAACCCATTTATACCCTTTTCACTTACGATTACCCCATCGTCTTTCACCCATTTGCTGGCCAAGTCGACTGCTGTATCTAAGTATCCACCTGGATTGTTACGTAAATCAATTATTACTCCTTTTACGTCTTTTGGTAATTGAGAAATGTAATGTTCAAAACCACTTGTGGTGTCTTGGTTAAAACTCATTACTTTGAAATAACCAACCTTCTGTCCTTTGGTTGTTTTTTTCAATGAGTACACCACAGATGGAACATTTATTTTTGCTCGAGTGATTACAATATCTTGAGTCTTAGCTACCTTATCTCGTCCGATAGTTAGGGTAACCTTGGTATCTGCTTTACCACGAATTTTGGTCACCGCGTCACCAGCATCCAAGCCAGCAGTACTGACTTTATCAATTGCGATAATTTTATCACCTGGCAAAAGACCCGCTTTTTCAGCTGGCGATCCAGGTAGCGGGCTAATTACCAGAAGTTGATTGTTTTTTACCCCGATTTCCGCTCCAATACCTTCTAATTCACCAGAGAGATCTTTGGAAAACTCTTCAGCTGCCTTTGGAGGGAAATAAATAGAATGCGGGTCATCTAGCGACATGACCAAACCTTGGATAGCTCCATAAAGCATATCGGTATCGCTAACAGGCTGCTTAACGTACTTTTGCTTAATCCTATCCCAAACCTGCCAGAATTCATTAAAATCAACATTAGTGGTATGAGTAATTGAACGATCAACACTCAGCTCCTGAGCTTGAGTTTCCTGTTTTTTGATATGCCAAGTTTGGCCAACAAAAAAACCAATTCCGAAAAATACGATTACAGAAACAATGGAAAAGTAAATTTTTGTTGCTGAGGTCTGCTTTTTAGCCGACTCAAAATTTTCCATAAAATATAGATAAGCTAACGAAAACGAATAAGATTATTGTACTTTCTTTGGTTGGGTGAGTCAAGAAAATTATTTATCGTTTACCACACGAATATCAGCCCCCACCTGGTTTAATATTTCATAAATATTCTCATAGCCTCGGTCGATCATATCGGTATTTCGCAAAATGGATTTACCTGGCGCGGCCAACATACAAATGAGGATATTTACCGCCGGGCGCAGAGCGGGCGGACAAATTATCTCATTTGGGACAAATTTGGTAGGGCCCTCTACCCAAATGCGGTGCGGATCCAAAAGCGTAATCTGTGCACCCAATTTTTGGAGTTCAAGGGCATAAATAGAGCGATTCTCAAAAACCCAGTCATGTACCAACGTACGGCCGCGGGCTTGAGTCAAAATAGGTACAAACAATGGTAAATTATCAATGTTTAAACCAGGAAAAGGCCGACATTCTAATTTATCCGGTAAAGCATTTAACTGACTTGGGATAATCTCTACATCCACAACATCAAATTTATTATTTTTAGATTTTCGCTTGTTTTTTAAATTGTACTTTTGACCCATGATTTCCAATTTACATAGTTCCAATTCCAAAAATTCAAGCGGACAATTTTTGATTACGAGGCGTGACCCAGTGGTACACGCAATCGAAATATACGTCATTGCCACAATCGGGTCTGGCATTACTGCATAGCTTATTGCAGTCTTTAATTTTTTAACACCCGTTATTTTTAAGGTGGTGGTACCAATTCCACTTATTTTTGCCCCAGCTTTTACCAAAAAATAGCACAGATCTTGTACCATATAGTTGGCGGAAGCCATTTTTATGGTGGTGTTTCCTGGCGCGTAAACAGCTGCCAGAATAGCGTTTTCGGTAGCTACATCCCCACTCTCATACATCACGATATTCGCGGCATTTAGCTTTGGACTTAGCACATCATAGTAGCCATCATGAGATTCAATTTCGACTCCTAATTTTTTAAGAGCATAAATATGTGGCCGCACTGTTCGATTACCCAATTTGCAACCGCCGGTTTTATAGAGTCGATATTTTTTCTCTCGCCAAGCTAACGCGCCAAATAAAAACAATGATGATCTTATTTTACACGCTTCTTTGTTTATTAAATCCAAATTTAGTTTGGCAGAAGTGTCTAAAACCAGTACATCTTTTTTAACTCGTGTAATTTTTACCCCGACACTTTCCAGCAAAATCAGCATCTTCCCTACCTCATCAATTATGGGCATATCGGTGAGAGTCGTCTTACCTTTGATCATCAAAGCCGCACACAGTAGCGCCAAGGCAGAATTTTTAGCCGATTGATTAGTTATTGTTCCAGACAATTTTTTGCCCCCTTGGATTTCAATATATGACATAGACAAAAATAGTTTTTTTAGCTAAGCTAGTACTGCTTAGTATAGATAATTTAGTAATTATTAGCAACTATGGAATATCCGGGCAGCACCTTCAAGAAGCCCTGGCGAAAAGCCATGCTGATCAGCTTTATCCTGGCTTTTTTCATTATTTCTCCGATAACTCTCGCTTATACCGTAGGGTACCGCTACGATTGGAAAGAAGGCTTGATCAAAGAAATTGGAGCTATCAGCGTTGATGTTTTGCCAAAATTATCGAATGTCTATATTAACAATCAAAAAATTAATGAAAAAATTCCGATTCGCTTAAACTCCGTAACTCCCAATGATTACAACCTTCGCATATCTTTGGATGGTTATTATGATTGGAATAAAGAAATTAAGGTTAAAAACAAACAAACAGTTTATATCAAAGAAATCGAATTGATTAAAAAAAATAAACCAAAACTAATGAGCGAGGGACAAATCAAAATTTTGGCTCTTTCTCCCCAGAATGATTATCTTGTTTATCAAGTCGAAACTAAAAGTGAATTACAAATTAAAATTTTAAATAATAAAAACTCTGAAGTAAAAAGCGTTCTAAATTTGCCACTAAATAACAAGCTACTAGTAGAATGGAACCAGAATAACAGCTACTTCGCAGTGGCAACAGAACTACCCACTACTGAACTATATGTTTTTAAAGTTGATGACCTGGAAAATAAAACGATTCTAAAATCAGACATCGACGGCGAAAAAATTACAAATTTTAAATGGAGCTCCAGCAGCAACCCAGAAATATACTACGGTGACAAAAACCAAATTTGGTCACACGATTTTTCTACCTCACAAAAAAAATCACTAACCAAGGAAAAATTTATCGCCTGGTATTTGTATAACGATCAATTATGGACCATCGAGACGAGCAGTTCTTCAAACCAGATGCTTATTTATAAAAACAAACTAACTTCGCCAAGTTTATTTGCTTCGTTTAGCAAAGGTAACTTTTCTACCAAACCAGAAGATTTAAATACGTGGAAGATTTTGACAGTAAATGGCGATACTGCACTCCTCCAAAGAACCGGCCAAACCAGCGCTGTTTTAGTGACACCCAACCAAGAAATAGATATTTCTGAAACCAAATTTTTGATTTCTGATTTTAATAATTGGTGGCTACTCTGGACACCGTGGGAGCTGTGGAGTTATTCTAATGGATCAAGTCCAACTCTACTCAACCGCTCCGGTGAACAGCTTGATCAAGTAGTACCACTAGACAGATATAATACTTTGCTTCTGGTTTGGGCAAAAAAAACGAGCATTTTCTTTCCCTATTATGGCGTGAATCATGATTTTATCAACACGACTTTTACTTCTGCAAAAACGGATTTACAGAGTAAAACACTTTACTTTACTGCCAAAATAGATAACCAAGACGGTCTTTGGAAATTAGCGTACTAAAAACTATTTATGAAACTCATTACTCATACCGATGGCGGGTCACGTGGCAATCCTGGGCCGGCGGCAACAGGAATTGTTATCAAAGACGTTGGGGGCAAAGTTGTGGCCGCGTACGGCGAATATTTGGGCGTGTAAACCAATAACGTAGCTGAATACTCCGCTCTTCTCTCCGCCCTTACTAAGGCGAAAGAACTTGGCGCTACTGAGGTAGATTGCATTTTGGATAGCGAACTTGTGGTTAAGCAAATGCGCCGGGAATATAAGGTAAAAGAACCAACACTCCAAAAACTGTATCTGAAAATATATAACCTCACGACGGAATTTAAAAAAGTAACTTTTACCCATACTCTCCGGGCTGGCAACAAAGAAGCCGATGCGGAAGTAAATAAAGTATTAGATCAGCAGAGATAAAAAAATCCGCGCTTAGGCGGATTTTTTGTTCTAAACCATATCTATTCTTACCTGTTTCAGTGAAACATTTCTAGCTCAATCAAAATTTGAATTTAACTATTGAACGTATTAAATGTTTTATAAAACGGTGATTGAGTTCAAACCATTAACGGGATCTGCAAATGTTTCGGAACGACCTTCATCAAGCAACTTCGTAAAATCCTTCACCACATCTTCAATACTTCGGTATTGAGCTGGCACCACAATCGGTGTTGCGTTGTTAAATGAAGAGAAATTCATACTAAAACCAACCTCCATTGAACCAGCATTCTTAAGATCAGACTCTTTTATCTTAACAGTGCCAGAAATTTTTCTTAGTAAATAATCATCCTTTCCAACCCAAATTTCAATTGGAGACATTTGAACCTTAGCAAAATCTTTAATAGCATCATTTATTTCTTTATTAGTCATCTGCACACCGCCCATTACTTTTTGAGCATCGAGTATGAAAGGTTTAATGCGTAATTTGTTTAATGTTAGTTTTAAATGGTAAGAATTTTCTCCACCAACAACTTCATCCTTTAAACGTGAAATGGTAAACAAATTTCTCTTTTGAGCAATTTGGAAAATTTGACCAAGTTGTTTGAGCGCTTTCTCCCTTTCATCACTCACAGCTCTTTTCATTAACATATCTTCAAAAGAAGATCCGTCCAAAGTTGCGTCTGAAGCATTGATACCACTTAAAAATATATTTTTGATTGAATCTGGTGTAACTTTGATCCACAAATTATCAACTTTATCCAAACCAGATAATTGCATATTGGTTGAAGTGGGAGTCTTCGTTCCCAAAGATGACATCTGATCGGCCAGCCAATTTAAATTTGAAACTTTGAAATATGAATTTTCTCCATCGGAGATAGCGTCAACATGCGGATATAAATCATTTCCTTTTTCATCAAAAAACATTAAGGAAACATTTGATTTTTCTTGACCAACAGCTCCCTCTATTTGAGATCCAAAAAATTTAATAGAAAGTTTTTCAAATGGAGATTCTTCGTAATAATTTTGCGCTGTTGGTGCGGGTGGTTTAATAGAAAAAGTTCCATCAAAATTCACTGACTTCGCCACCGACATTTTAGTGACCATTTCCTTTAAAATGGTCTGGTTCGAGACATACTTGGTAGTAGCAGCCGAAGCTCCAAAAGGAGAAAAGGTGCTAACCAATACTCCAACGAGTGCCAGGGTAGTAACCCTCTTTAAAAACATAGTTTTCATATCCACAAAATGAGTTAAAATTTAAAGCTCTTTTTGCAAATCTTCGAGAAGTTTGCGAGCATTTTTATTAATTTTTTTAGGAACAGCAATTTTCATCTCGACATAATGATCCCCTCGGTTGCTGCGGCCAAGTTCCATTATACCCTTTCCTTTTAGCCGAATCAATTGCCCTGATTCTGTTCCTTCTGGAACAACCATTTTTACCACACCATCCAGGGTTTCTACGTCAATTTTATCACCCATTACGGCCTGGGGGAAGCTAATTTCCGCTTCGGTAAATACATTATATCCCTCACGTTTAAAACCCTTGAGAGGCTTAACATGTGTCACTACATAGAGATCGCCATTTTGACCACCGTGTGGCGCAGCTTCACCATGACCAGAAAGGCGAATGGATTGGCCATTGTCGATCCCAGCTGGAATTTTTACTTTGATCTTGGTATTTTTGGCTAAGATTCCATCACCACCGCAATGTTTGCATTTTTTGGTGGCATGCTTTCCACGGCCTTGGCAGGTGGGGCATGTAGCCACAGTTTGAACTGTGCCCAAAAAAGTACGCTGATTTTGCACTACTTGGCCACGGCCTTGGCAAGTACCACAATTTTGGAGTTCACTTCCCGGCTCCGCTCCATTGCCTTTGCACACCTCACAGGTATCTTGTTTGCGCAACTCCAATTCTTTTTCTACTCCAAAAGCAGCTTCTTTAAAGTCTATTTCTACATCTACCTGAATATCATTACCTCTCACTGTTCTGCCCTGGCCGCGCCCCCTACCTCCACCAAAACCAAAAATATCACCAAAGACATCACCAAGGTCACCAAAATCAAATGAAAAATTACCGTTTTGCCCACCTTGGCCACGGGTTGCACGCATAAAATCTTCCCAGTTTGCCCCACCGCCAAATCCACCTTGCTGCTCAAAGTCTGATCCAAATTGGTCGTATTTCTGTCGTTTGTCTTGGTCGGATAATACTTGATAAGCTTCGTTTATTTCTTTGAATTTTTTTTCATCTCCACCTTGTCTATCGGGGTGGTGTTGCATAGCGAGTTTCTTGAATGCTTTTTTGACTTCATCAGCAGAAGCATTTTTTTCTACACCAAGTATTTTGTAGTAGTCTTTGGACATAATATGTAAGCTTATTTAGAGAGATTGACTTTTAGAGTAAGTTATAATAGTATCATGGATTCCGGTAATAAACGGAATAATCGAGGAGGAAAAGATGCCACGTGTTAAAAAAACTCTGGAACCCATACATTATTTCAGTTTTCAAATAAACGCCGGACACTTTGAACATATATATTACCCACTCGATGTGCGCGGCTTCCCCACGATAGACCGAAAAATGGAAATCATACGCAGATTAATTGAAGAAAGTGTTGTAATAACAGGTTGGCAAGTGAATCAAATAGTAATAATAGGAGGCATTATCCCTTTACTTTATTTTGCAGTTACAGTGTCATATACAGGTGAAAAGCTAGATCAACAAAGAATACTACAAAAAATTAGTGAAACGCGTGGATGATCTTTAATAAAATCTGTTCAAAACTTTTATACCCGCATAACCACTATCATCTATTTTGATGAGAACCGACTGCGGGTTTTGTATTTTTATCAAATCTTTCAAACAACTAACCCCGTTATAAACAGGGTTAGCGTGTCTAAAAAATTTATCTACCATTTTTCTTAATAAGTTCATCCATATCATCAATCAGTTGAATATTGTCTTGATTTAGAGTAAATTCTTTTTTCATATCACCCACTTCAACACTATATGTTCCCTTTTTCAATCCATACGCATCCAACTTAACTGACTTCTCAAATGAAACCGAAGCGTTTTTTGCCTTACACACTGTACCAAGCACCGCATAATCAAGACTAATCAAGAATCTATTACCTTGCTTGCTTACTTTCGGCTCACCAAGTTTTACACATTTAGCAACGTATCCTTTGATGTATGCCGTAACCTGAACCGGAAAACTTTCTAACTGCAATATCCCTAAAGACACAACTTTCACATCAGTTGGTGAGAGATCAATAGTATCTTGATTTGGTGCTGGTGGTGTTGTAGTTGAAATTATTGGCTTGGCTAGATCTGGAGTTGTGGTTGTTGTGTCTACAGAAACATTAAAGTTTACACAGCCCACACCCATAAACAAAACCGATAGTAAGCCTGCTAGATATGCTCCAGATTTTTGGTAAGACATAGATGATGGTTAGATTAAGTTAGAGAAAAATTATTTCACCACTTCCCCTTCTACCGGACCATCCTCTTTCTTTGGCTCATCCTTTGGCGCGTCCGTAGCTTCTGCGGAGGCAGCTCCATCTTTAGCTTGTCCCTGTTGATACATCTTTGTTCCAATCACCTGAGCGGCAGTAGAAAGCTCGTCCCCTGCTTTTTTCAATGCTTCTACATCATCTTTATCTTTTACTTCTTTCACTTTTGCCAAAGCATCCTGTACTTTTTTCTTTTCATCATCTGTTACCGCAATTTTCTTTTCTTCCACTTCTTTCATCATTTTTTCTGTAGTGTATACAAGAGTATCCGCAATATTTCTTGCTTCAATAAGTTCTTGTTTCTTTTTGTCATCCGTGGCATGAGCTTCCGCATCTTTTTTCATGCGTTCAATTTCATCTTTCGACAAACCAGAAGAAGCTTCGATGCGAATTGATTGTTCTTTGTTGGTACCTTTGTCTTTAGCTTTTACATTCAAAATACCGTTGGCGTCGATATCAAATGTTACTTCCACTTGTGGCACGCCGCGTGGTGCTGGTGGAATATCACTTAAGATGAAACGACCGAGAGTTTTGTTGTCAGTGGCCATAGGGCGTTCACCTTGGAGCACGTTGATTTCTACACTAGGCTGATTATCAGCAGCGGTAGAAAATACTTGTGATTTACTCGTTGGAATAGTGGTATTGCGCTCAATAAGTTTGGTCATCACTCCGCCCATAGTTTCAATACCAAAGGAAAGCGGTACTACATCAAGCAAAAGTACATCTTTTACATCTCCCTGGAGTACACCGCCTTGTACCGCTGCACCAACCGCTACTACTTCATCTGGGTTCACACTAATGTTTGGTTTTTTGTTGAAGAATTTTTCTACGGTTTGGAGCACGAGTGGCATACGAGTCATACCACCAACCATCACCACTTCATCAAGCTGGCTAGCAGATAATTTTGCATCAGCCAAAGCTTTTTTCACTGGCTCTAAAGTTTTGTCTACCAAACCACCAACTAGTTCTTCTAGTTTAGAACGAGTTAATTTCATTACCAAATGTTTTGGACCAGTTGCGTCTGAGGTAATAAATGGTTGATTGATTTCACTTTCTTGCGCAGTGGAAAGTTCGATTTTTGCTTTCTCAGCAGCTTCTTTAATACGCTGCAAAGATAATGGGTCGTTGCTCAAATCAATTCCTTGGTCTTTTTTGAATTCATCAATAATCCAACGAATAATCACTTGGTCAAAATCATCACCACCAAGATGCGTGTCTCCATTGGTAGAAAGCACTTGTACGGTGTCGGCACTTACTTCCAAAATGGAAATATCAAAGGTTCCTCCACCCAAATCGTACACGGCAATTTTTTGGTCTTTCTTTTTATCAAAACCATAAGCCAAAGCAGCCGCAGTTGGTTCGTTGATAATACGTAGTACTTTCAACCCTGCAATTTCACCGGCATCTTTGGTAGCTTGGCGCTGAGCATCATCAAAATATGCTGGCACAGTAATTACTGCTTCAGTAATTTTTTCTCCAAGTTTTTCTTCGGCATCAGCTTTTAATTTTTGCAAAACCATGGCCGAGATTTCTTGTGGGGCATATTCTTTGCCACCCATTACAATCTTTACGCCATTTCCAGATTGAATAATTTTGTACGGCATCAATTTCAAATCACGCTGCACTTCTGCATCATCCCATTTGCGGCCGATTAAACGCTTGATGGAATACAATGTGTTCTCTGGGTTTGTTACTGCTTGGCGTTTTGAGAGTTGCCCTACTAAACGCTCGCCATTTTTTGACACGGCGATTACGGATGGGGTGGTTCGTGCTCCTTCTTTGTTTTCCAAAACTTTTGGTTGACCACCTTCGATGATGGCCATGCAGGAGTTAGTTGTTCCAAGATCGATTCCAAGTACTTTTGACATATGAATAAATGGTTAAATTATTTTAAATTAATTTCTCAGACCTTAGCTGGAAAAATTCCAACTAAGAAACTGAAATTTTAATTATTTTATGCGATTATACCAACTAAGGATTATCCTTCTTTATACCCGCTTCGTCTATTCGTTTTTTCATATCATTTGGAATGGTTTTTCCAACGTCTTTCAATATATCTTCATAAGAAACCTTTTCTGCATTATTCGTAGGCAGACTTGTTAGATCAGCTTCAATGCCATGCTCTTTAGCACGCGCCGCAAGATCCTCTGCAGTATAGTTATTCTTTTTATATTCCTCCAAATCGTCTATAAACTCTACACGCCCACGAATTTCATCCACTACAGACTCTGTAGTATCAACTTTTTTAGGAGCAACATATTGTGAAACGTTAGAGACATCGAAAGTACCGTCTTTATTGATAATTATTTTTAAGCCGGTATCCTCTTCAGCTTTTCCGTCTTTAGTTGCTTTTAAGATAATTTCACAATACAGATTGCCATCAACACTTTTTCTCGGCACAACCTCATAACGATCTTCGTTCTCATTTAAAAGACGCTTAACTTTTTCTAAGTTAACTCCAGTCATGTCAGTTTCGGGACTACCTTTTTTTTCTTCGAGGTTCGTTTCATTTACATATTTTTTTTCATCCGCACTACTTGAATTAGAATAACCTCTAGGCGCTTCTATTTTTTTCTCCCCACCTTCACCTTCATCACCATCTTCATTGGCTGAAGATTTGGATTCACTCGCAGCACCAGCGGATTTAACACCAAGACGACTACCCCCTTCTACTGCTGCAGCACCCAAAGCTCCAGCCAAAACCAAACCCTTCAGAACTCTTTTCAGTCTAGAACTTTCTGGTGGTTGAACTCCCCCTCTATTTTCTCCAGCCATAAAATATGGTTAAAATAAATAATTATTTATCGTTTTTCTTTACCACCTTCACATCCACTTTTTTCGCCACCGCTGCCGCCGCTTTCGGGCACACCACACGCAGCATTCCATTGTTAAACTCAGCACTCACTTGGTCTTCTATCACCTGTGTAGGCAATGCTACTTCGCGATAAAACGAACCTGTCCGAATTTCTTTACGATAATAATTTTTCTCATCAACTTCGTGCTCTTTTTTGCTTTCACCTTTTATAGTAAGCACACCCTTTTGCACACTCACTTCCACATCCTCAGGATTAATTCCGGCAAGTGGAGTTTCTACCACTACCGCTTTTTCAGTTTCATACACATCCATGGCTGGTACAAAAGATTTCATCGACTGCCCGCCAGACATGACCGGAAAACGAGTAAACACTTCGTCCATGTCATTAAACATGTCCATGGGCGTCCAACGTATGAGAGACATATCAGTACTCCTTCTATCAACTTCATACCGTATGATACAAAGTTGAAATTAAGAATAAATAAATTATAAATTTCTAAATCCTAATTTCCAATGACTAATAAAATTTCAAATATCAAATCACAATTTCAAAGTATAATTTATAACTTTGGGCATTGGGTATTTTATTAGAAATTAGACATTAGAGCTTTGTCATTTCGCAACTACAACTTTCGCTGCTTTAATCATCTTCTCACCCAACATATACCCCCCATCTACTTCTTTTACAATTTCACCCGATTCTTTTCCTTCAACTTCTTCTTCGCCAACTGTTTCATGAAATTTGGGATCGAATTTTTGACCAACTGTTTTTATCTCTTCAACCTTATGCGCTTTCAAAACTTCACCGAACTGTTTCATAATATAACCAATTCCATCGATCCAATTTTTTATTTTTTTGCTTTCATCGGTACTAGTATTTAATTCGGGATGGTGAGCAAATGCTTTTTTAAAATTATCGTACACGGGAATAAACTCTTCCAAGATCTGCTGTTCACTCATCTGCACCCACTCGGCCATGCGATGCTTGGTTTCTTTTTGCAAATTGTTATAATCGGCCAAAGCGCGTTGCCAACCTTGTTTATATTCATCAGCTTCTTTTTTATTTTTGGCACAATTTTCACATTGATCACCAGGCGCATCTTCAACGACATTTTTTTCCTCAGAATTATTCTCGGGCGCTTCATCCGTGTCTTTAATTTCTTTATTTTTATCATCATTTTTATTAAACATAGCACTTCAATAATTAAGTAATATGGCAATTTTATTATTAAATATTTTCTAAAACATTTTCCATCAAAGCAAAATTCTTTCCATAATTCATTCGTTCTGGGCCCAAAAGCACAATGCAAGATTCTTCTTTTTTACCAAACCGCGCAGCCAAGACACTGAGCATTGCACCAAAGGTGTGTTCTTTGCCAATAAAATATTTTGGTTCAACGGATAATTTTTCATAAAAACCCCGAAACACTTCTTCAAAATGATCAAACACCGAAGAAATATTTACCACCGATGCCAAGCTGGCAAACTCAGGTTTTTGGAACAAATTTGATAAACCGGTGTAATAAATACTATTTTTGGAAAAAGCGATAATTACGGTTTCACCAGAAATCTCTGCCAATTTTTTGGCTATTTTTTTACGATCATCATCACTCTTATTTTCAGCATCCTTCTTAAGCTGCGTTTCTTCAACTGATGTAAGATGCTTTTTGGCAAAATCATAGCTATCAACATAAAACCGGTAACCAGCTGATGTTGGAATACGCCCCGCTGAAGTATGTGGATGGGTCAAAAAACCAGCTTCTTCCAGGGCTCGGAGCTCGTTTCGGACAGTTGCTTCACTCCAATCGAGGTTACTTTCTTCTACCAAAAACTTCGATCCGACGGGTTCGGCGGTCGCAATATGGTGCTCAATCACCAGTGTCAGAAGTTGTTTTTGGCGCTCTTCCATAAAAAAATTATCACTCTATATTTCTGAGTGATAATTTAACATTCGTATAAAGTTGTGTCAAGAGATTGGGTGCAATGCAGCATTTAAAAAATGCGATACCAAAAACATAAATAAGTTTAAAATAAATTAAGACAAGGCGTTGTAATATTCAGATAATTATTTATCGGGGTTGTTCAACCACAAATCTTTTGGAAGAAACTTATTTATTTCCTTATCTGAGAATGTAAACTCCTCATATTTTTTAAGGGCTACTGATGCTTTCTGATATGCTTTTGATGTGGTTGATAGTGCGTTCTTATAGATTAAATCTAAATCACATAGCAGTTGATCTCGTCTTTTTACAGCTTCTTCTGAAGTTATTTTTTCATTCATAATATCAGCAATCAAGCATGTGTACTTTTCTCTCACCTGCCAAAGTTGATGTGCTGTTTGTTTGTATTTATATGCTTTTTCTTCAGGATTAAAACTCATTTGAAAAATTGCGAGACCGAGGCCGATGAATGTAAGAATCGCACCTACGACAAACAAGCACTTTTGATCTGTGATCAATGTGCTTAATAGTCCACCCGAACCCAAGATCAAAACGACCAAATTCAGCCATTTGAAACAACGAGCATTTTCTCCCTGTA
>DALYEE010000017.1:4204-16408 GCA_031972655.1 Candidatus Magasanikiibacteriota bacterium | reverse complement strand
GGCAGTTTTGCTTATTTTGTGTAAAAAATTGTTTGGTTATCCAGCGCAAAGTTTTACGGTGGTGTTCGCGGCGTGCGTGGTGCTTTTCTTGGATAATTTGCAAACAACTTTGTACGGAATTTTTCGGGCACACAAAAATTTATTATTCGAAGCAATGGGCCTGGTAATGGTTCAAATATTAATTTTGATAATTGGTTCGACAGCACTATTTTTTCACAAATCATTAGTTTGGCTCTTGGTGGCATTTATGATTCCGTATGGCTTAAACATAGTGTATGCCTTCACAATATTGGTTAAAAAATTTCATCTTCCTCTCAAGCCCGTTTTTGATCGAAACATTTTTTTAAAATTTTTCGTTATGGCTATACCATTTGCCATTGCGGGAATAGTAGGGCGGCTCTACACATATAGCGATTCTATAATTATGAGTTCGTTTCTTACTAAAAAAGAAATTGGTTGGTGGGGTCTTTCATTCAAGATCGCTTATGTTTTTCAATTAATTCCGGTTGCTCTGGGTGCGAGTATTTACCCAGTGATAAGTGGTTCTTACGCCACTCAAAAAGAAAAAGTTTTTGATCTGATTGAACGATGCTATGAATATCTATTTCTAATTTCTTTGCCAATTATTGTTGGTACTGTTTTGGTAGCACCGCGGCTATTCCAAGCGTTTGTACCTAATTTTTATCCGGCAGTTTTAACACTTCAGATTCTGATTTGCGGAATTATTTTTGATTTTGTCGGTTTTGTTCATGGGGCTACTTTAAACGCTTCCAAGAATCAGAATTATCAAACTATGGCAGTTTTTGTGGCGTTGTTGGTAAGTGTTGGGCTTAACCTCATTCTTATTCCCCTTAAAGGAATTAATGGAGCAGCAATAACTTCAGTAGTTAGTAGCTTCACTTTATTTTTGATAGGCTATATTTTTATGGTCAGAAAAATACATTTTCCGGCAATTAGAATTTTATCCATTTTTAATCGTATTCTCTGGCCAGCTGTAACGATGGGTGTTGTGGTTTATCTGTCACTATTTGTACTTCCTGCGGTCGTGACCGTGCCCATTGGTATGGTGGTGTATGTAGGTATGCTTTTTCTTACAAAAGTACTTAACAAACAAAACATCATCGATTCTTTTAGAAAAATTAAACCCAAAACAATCCCAAACCTATGAAACGTTTGATGCTTACTTTGGAGTATCCACCACAAAAAGGAGGCATTGCAACGTATGTTTATAATCTCGCAAAACATCTTCCCACCGACGAAGCAGTAGTGTGTGCTGCCCCATCAGATGACGTGTTGTTGGATAAAAAATTTGATAGCGAAAACAGTTTAAAAACTTACCGCAAAAAACCGTATTGGTTTTGGGTTTGGCCGCATTGGTTGCGTTGGCTCTTGGCAGTATGGAAAATAGTTAAAACCGAGAAAATTGAAGAAATTGATGTTCATCATGTTTTGCCTTCAGGATATATTGCTATTTTTTTTAAAAAAATATTGAAAGTTCCTTATGTTATTTTTTTGCATGGCACTGATTTGCGCCTGGCTTTAAGAAATAAGCAAAAAATTAAGAAAGTCAGTTATATTCTAAATAACGCCTCAAAAGTAGTGGTGAACAGTACGTATTTGCAGAATGAGTTGAACAGAAATTTTAAAATTTACATACCAGTAGAAATTATTTATCCTTGTCCAAGTGATAACTTTTTTTCAGATATAAACCATGAAAAAACGTCAAAATTACGAGTTAATTTGGGTTTAGAGGGTAAAAAGGTAATGATAAGTGTGGGAAGGTTGGTAAAAGGTAAGGGGCATCAGCAGCTTTTGGAATGTATTCCTGAATTACTGAAGTCTGTCCCAAATCTTGTTTGGCTAGTTGTAGGGAGCGGAGTTGAAAGCACGAGTTTGGTGGAATATGTGCAAAAAAATAGTTTGCAGTCTGTAGTTCGTTTTTTGGGTGAAGTCCCACTAGGTGAGCTACCTGACTATTATGCGTTGGGCAATATATTTGTTCTTCTTACCCACCCGACCGAGAGAAGTGTAGAAAGCTTTGGGACAGTTTTTTTGGAAGCGAGCGCTGCAGGTTTGCCAGTGGTAGCAGGAAAGTGTGGTGGAGTGGAGGAGGCCGTTCAAGAAGGTATTACTGGTTATTTAGTGGATGCTAATTCTCCAAATGAAGTGGCAACGAGTATTATTAAAATTTTAACTAATCCTAATCTTGCTCTGGAAATGGGAAGAAAAGGAAAAGAGTTTGTGTTGGAAAAATTTACCTGGAAAAAGCAAATAGAAAAAATAAATTTATGAAGCCACTAATCAGCGTCATTATTCCTTTATATAATCACGCTCACACTATTGAGCGCTCTTTAGGATGTATTTTAAAGCAAACCTACCGACCTCTAGAGGTGATTATTGTAGATGATGGTAGTAGAGATAATTTTGAGGAAAAAAAACAATCTTTGATAGATGATGCAAAAAAAAGTGAGATTAACCTTAAAGTTTTTCGGCAGGAAAACAGGGGAGCGCCTAGTGCGCGGAACCATGGTTTTTCTGAGTCATTGGGTGAGTTTGTGATATTTTGGGATGCTGACACTGTTGGCAAAAAAAACATGATTGAGACCATGTATTATGCTTTGCTAACTCATCCGGGAGCAAGTTATTGTTATTCTCAATTTAGATTCGGATGGAAAAAAATGAAAAGCGGAGAATTCAATGGTGTTGAATTGAAGAAAAATAATTATATCGACACAACTTCACTTATTAGGCGCAATACTGTTACACCTTTTGATGAGACCCTGAAAAGGTTCCAAGATTGGGATATGTGGTTGACGATGCTGGAACAAGGTAAAAAAGGTGTATTTGTTTGCAGTATTCTATATCGAAAAATAGTTGGCTTTAGAGCTGGTATTAGTAATTGGTTGCCTAGTTTTGCTTATCGTGTTTTTAGCCAGAATGGTGGTGTAAAAAAATACAAAGAAGCAAAAGAAATTATTCTTAAGAAGCATGGATTGCGATAGCGTGGTGTTTCGTTATTTCAAGGTAAGAAATAGTAATGAGGATTATCCCAAAAACATGAAATAGTGCGGGAGAAGTAAGGTTGATAACTAATAAGCTTCCAAGAGATGCGTATAATGCCGCTGAGTCGCTAAAGGATTGATTGTTGTGGTACAGTCGGATTTGATAGATAAGTAGGGTGATAAGAAGACTCCAGCCGACTAAACCAATCAAACCAAGCTCATCAATAATTTCCAAGTATCCCCAGTCAAATTGTGAGGTGGTAATTTCTTTTTTTACCACTGGACTAAAAATGGTAACGGTGTCCCCAAGACCATTCCCGAGTAGGGGATTTTTTTTAATTTTTTCGATGATTTTAGGTAAGAGAATTTTTCTACTTAAGGAACTTTGCTCAATATCTGGGCTGGCAATACTTTGGATACGTAGACCGAATAGTTCTAGCCCCAGACTTTGTCCTCGACTAGCGGTCGTATGCAGAGTTACGAAAAAAAACATAAAGACACAAATTGTTGATGTAGACAAAAATATCCATCGTTTCCAATCAGCGAACCTAAACAATGCCACAATCCCGACTATCAAGGCAAGCAAATATATTCTCGTTAAACTCATTGCCAAGATGCCTAAAATTAATGCAGCGGCAATTTGTAAGTATTTTTTATACTCGCCGAAGTCTTTCTTAAGCAGTTTAAAAAATAATAGTAGATATATCGGTATCAAAAGTAGATGTTCATTGATTACGATACGATAGAAATTGTATCCGAGGTCGGTAATTTTGCCGTTCGCTACATCTCTAAACCAATGGTAGTAGCTATCTTGAAGATAAAATAAATGTGTAGAAAAAGCAAAGAATGTAAAAAGTATAAAAATAAAATTACCGATTATGGCGGCTAGCAAGCATTGAAAAGCGAATTTATTAAAATGATCGGTTTTAAATAACTTCTTAAATGGGAAGTAGTAAAGTAAAAATAGATAAGGAAGAGTGTCTGAAAAAATTGCGGAGAGTGAATGGGAAAAATACCAGCCTCGGGCGGCACTCATGAGAACCACTGCATATAGTATAGCCAAGGTAATGGAGAATTTTTTGCTTTCTTTGATAATGTTTACTGATTCTCTAATCGGTTGAGTGACAAAAAATATTGTTAAAGACAATAGCAACAAAGTGGTGCGTAGAGATACTCCCCAGAGATCGAAAAAATTACCTGCCCCGCCAAATATTATCTCTCCGGTAATAATGTACCAGCCAAGATCTTTCTTTTTAAGAAGAAAATAGCTCGTGACGCATACTGTGGCTAGGGAGAAAAGACTGTTGAAAATAGAGCCTTTTTCTAAAACAGTTGTCGGGGGAAATAAAAAAGATACTATACGCAGGCCAAGGTAGATGCCAATAAAAACGCAGATGTTTTTGAATATTTTCATAGACTAAACCAAAACTTCGTTATCGATATTTTTATGACCATTGAGGAATGTTTTGGCATCGGTTGATTTCTTGCCCTCAAGTTGTAGTGTTAATATCTCTATTGAGGAATCTTTGCAGCCAACAAAAATTTTATTATCCAACGAACGCATTTTTCCAGGTAATATTTTTTCTTCACTTGGCTTTAAGTCTATTATTTTAAGCCTCTTAGTATTTAATGTAGTCCATAATCCCGGCCATGGGGAAAGAGCCCGAAACATATTGAAAATTTCTATCGAGTTTTTATTCCAATCTATTCTTCCATCATCGCGCGAGAGAAGCTTGCAGTAGGTTGCCAAAGCTTCATCCTGGGTGGTTGCTGTAATTTTTCCTTCTACCCACTCAGAAGTTAATTTTAAGATAATAGGAAGCGCCTCGCCAATAAGTTTTTTGGTTAATGTTTCTGTGGTGTCAGTTTCCTCAATATCACAAAAGGTCTGCCCTAGGATAGGGCCATGATCCATTTTTTCATCAATCGCCATAATGCTCACACCGGTTGATTTATCTCCGTTCATAATTGCCGCCTGTACGGGAGTTGGTCCACGATATTTAGGGAGTAGGGAAGGATGAATATTAAGTGTCCCATGTTTCGGGACAGAAAGAATATTTTTGGGAATTATAAGTCCGTAGGCGTAAACAAAAAAAAGTTCCGCTTTGGGAAAATCATCCGGAGAAATATTTTTTAATGATTCGAACTCGTAAACTTTTAAGTTATATTTTTCGGCTGTTACTTTTACGGGAGAGGAGAGATGGTTTTGTTCGCGCCCAACGGCACGGGTTGGCTGAGTGACTACAGCCTTGATTTCAAAAAGGTTGCTTTGATATAGAGCTTCCAAAACTGTGGCGGATGTTTCTGGGGTTCCAAAGTAAACAATAGAAATCATATATACTATTTTTTATATTCGTAAAAATCCTTTGCGCTTTCGATAAATAATTTGCCGTTTAGATGATCAACTTCATGTTGAATAATTCGAGCAAAAAAACCTTCTGCAACAAATTCAATTGGTTCACCTTTTTCGTCCAATGCTTTTACTTTCAATTTTGTATACCGTTTAATTTTTCCATAAATCCCAGGTACAGACAAGCAGCCTTCTTCGTCCCATTCCTTAAAAACGGAAAGTTTAGTCCATTCTGGATTTATTAAACACAGATCTCTTCTTTTGTTTAAAGTATTGTATGTTTTGATGATTGTACAAATCTGAATATTTTTCCCAACCTGAACAGCAGCTAAGCCTACACCATCTTTGGCGTACATGGTTTGTACCATGTCTTTGATAAATGTTTGGGTTTCTGGCTCAAGAATAGTTTTTTTATCTAATTTGGCACTGGGTTTGTGCAGCTTATGGTCGGGTTCAAAAACAATAGGGTAAATCATATGTAATATTTAAGAGTGGGTTAGTAGATTTTCTGGGTTTAAATCTACTTTACAGTTACTGGGAGTGCTTCTTACGATGGTTTTTATTGTATCCCAGTCTTTACGGGGGTTTATTTTTACCACAATAACTCGCCAATACTTGTTTTTGTAAAATAATGGGCTGGCGTTAATGGGAGAGTTTATTTTAATTGAGGGATCGTTTTTAGTCAATTTGCCTAAAATATCGAATGTTTTAGCTGCTTCCAGAGTAGATTTTTGGTTTGAAAGATCAGCCAAGCTTATCTTAATCAAAAACACATAAGGAGGATAGTGGTATTTTGCGCGGAATCCCAACTCTTTTTTATAAAAATCGATAGGGAACTGTAAGCTTTGAAAAACATAGTGTTGAGGCCGGCTGGTTTGAATTATCAGCTGACTGCCAGGTAATAAACGATACGAGCTGTCCCTAAGCTGGTACCATAAATTCTCAGTAGTTTTATATTCGGGGATATAAAAAGCAGCATCTGCATTTACCCAAATCATCAGCTTGATTTTTTCCCAGTCAATTTTTCCCCATGCAAATTGAGTACCTACAACGACGAACGGCTGATCTGGTTTAAGACTTTTGGCAAAATCCATATCTTTATCTATTCTGAGTAGCTGGTAATTGCTTGGGATAATCTTTTTAATGTCTGCTTCAAGATTTTGAGTACCAATACCAAACATTTTAAATTCGGCACTGGCACATGATGGGCAAACTGTAGGTAGTGCGTAATCTTTTTGGCAATGGTGGCAAAATAATTTTTTAGATATTTGGTGATATGAAAGTGAAAGTTTGCAGATTTCGCAAGCAAAAACATATGAGCAATCGGCGCAAGCGACTTGCTTGAAGCTGCCGCGCGAATTTAAGAAAATATAGACAGACTCGTTTTTTCGAAAGGCTTCAAACAAATTTTTGGATGCCAAGCCACTTAAAGCATTAAAATTTTTAGCGCGTTGCTCTTGTTTGATATCGACCAAGTGCGTTGATGGGCCTGTTGGAGCAATAAACGAATTCAGATTTAAAACGGGTAAATTTTTCTGCTTATTTTCCTCTTCCTGTAACCAGAATGCTTCGATTGATGGGGTGTGTGAAACAAGATGTACTTTTGCTTGATGAAATGAAGCTAGAATGAATGCCGCATCACGATTATGAAAACGTGGAGCCACCTCGCTGTTTTTGTGACTTGGATGGGCTTCATCTAAAATAAAAATATTTTCGATATGTACCCAAGGTAAGAAAAATGCGCGGCGAGTCCCGATGATTATGTTTATTTTATTTTCTCGTAGCTTCATCCAGATTTCAAAAAAATCTTTGGGTTTGATATCGCTCGTAACAATACCGATTTTATCTTTTAAAAATGATGATAAAAGATGATTAAATTTTGTGAGATGAGAAATTTCCGGGACGATTATTAAATGTTGATGATTTAGGGATAAATTTTTTAGCAAATAAGAAACTTTTTCTTCTTCATTATTGTAAATATGTATAATTTTTTGTGCAATCTGTTTTTTTGGCGGGGATGGTTTTAAGTTTAGATTAGATTTTTCAAAAGTTAGGGTTCTCTTTTTTTGCAAACCAAATAAGCTTGCTTTAGCAAGTATTCCTAATGGGCAATTATAGAGTGTGGAAATTTCGTCGATGAAGTTTAATTGTTCTTTGCTAAGCGCTTCAGATTCATTGCTGAAAGAAGATATGGATTTGAGAGCCTCGCTAGCTACTGAAGATTTGAGAGATGTGTTTTTAACAATTGCAAATTCCTCACTGTTTTGAAAAGGAATTTTTACGATCTGCCCCCCAGTAATTTTTCCTACAAGATCCTCAGGAATGCCGTATGTGAGGGTTTGTAGCGCCCGTGGCATACGTCGGAGGGGGATCACGTTTGCAAACATAGTTTTCGGTTCTAGAAAGAAAATTGTGCGGTTAGATGCCCAATACCAAAAGGCGCTTCATAGCAGTAAGATTTGTATTGGAAGTTAATACCGCGGAGAATTCCCATAAGGATTAAAAATGATTTGAAGCCGCAGGTGGCAGAATTGGTGACGATATCAGAGTCGATTTGCAAAAGCCCCGCCGTATTATGGCTAGACAATAACGCTTGAATTTTTTCATCAAATATTTTTCCAGCTGGGTTAAAGCCAGCGGGGGCATCAGTAGTCAGGGCATGCGAAAGATCTCCGGAAGCAATCACAGCAATTCGTTTATTGCTTTTCATAATTTGGTCTTTAATAAAATAACCAAATTCGGCATGTGTCTTATAGTCTAGGTCACAAAAACCAATTGGTAACAGATCGATATTGTTTAAATGTGGTGTGAGGTAATAAAGGGGTACGGAGCTTCCGTGATCTAGTGAGGGGTTGCTTAAGAGCGCGACCGTAAAATTTTCTTTTTTTGCTC
Organism: Candidatus Magasanikiibacteriota bacterium; assembly: GCA_031972655.1. Classification (GTDB taxonomy): domain Bacteria; phylum Patescibacteriota; class Patescibacteriia; order Magasanikbacterales; family GWA2-37-8; genus DALYEE01. Next base: position 8,164 of record DALYEE010000017.1, on the reverse strand, counting down.
CTTCACTAATTTTAGATGCAAGATTCATTTCGCCTTTAAATTTTAAATGTGTACTAAGATCACCGAATTCAGAAAGTTCCGTAGTGAACTCCGAACAGACGTTTAAAGTGAAGGCATCAGAGAGTAATTTAGCGTGTGGTGAAATGATGATGATGAGCTCAGGTTTGCTGAGGTATAATTCTTCCTCAAGTTTTTCTAAGGCCTGTTTGGTCTTCTCTAATTTCTTTAAGGCGTCTTTTCCAATCGTTGGAATTAGTAGAGGAGGGTGAGGGGTAATTGCAGCAAAAACGAGGGACATAAAAACTGTTTTACAATGTTTAAGTATTTATTTTTTCGCTACCTGCGCTTTACCTTTGGAGGCCCACTCGGCAATTTTGTTTGGTTCATCAAAGCGTTTGTTATAATCGCTTCCCCCCATAGTAATGATTAGGTATTGTTTTTTATCAATTTTGGATTCAATAAGCATTACCAGAACTGTTCCAGCTTCTTCAGTATATCCAGTTTTACTAGCTATTATTTTGTAACTGGCTTGAGAAGTAGCAAGTAGTCCGTTGGTATTTTTTATAGTGTGACTAATGGTTTTGTTTTGAAGTGTGGTCTTGAAAGTGTAGGTTGGCTTACTAAGTGTTGCCTTTAAAGACGTGTTAGAAATAATTTTGGTGAATATTTTCATTAAATCACGTGCGCTAGATTGATTCTTTTCATCAAGCCCCGTGACATCGCTCAAATGAGTTTTGTCTGCACCCCATTCGGAGAGGTGAGAGTTAATTTTTGAGATAAGTGCTCCCTCAGTTAAACCGCTCGTTTGAGCAAGCATGCGAGCGGTATTGTTGTAAGAGCCTACCAATGTAATGTTCAACAGATCGCTGTTTTTAATTTTTTCTCCTGTTTTTAAAGCTAAAGAATTGCCTGGGGCAGAGAATTTTTTGGGATCATACGTGGTGGAACCGTCTTTTTTAAAATTTTGGTTTAATGTTTCGTAGGCAGTGAGAAGTTTGGTGATGGAAGCGATTGATCTTTTGGTATCGATGTTTTTTCCAGACAAAATTCTACCAGTTGGAAAATCCGCAACTACATAACTGGGAAGAGTGGTACGAAAGTAGTCTTCTACTTTGGCTTCACTATCTCCAAGGAATTTTTTATTTGCCGAAAGCAAGCTGCTGTTCAAGAAAATAGGAGCGCCCTCCGGGATGCCAAGAAGTGTTTCGTCGGAAGTAATTACGATATTAGATTTTTTATAACCAAGACCATCAAAGGTATCTTGATCAGTTATCCGTCTTTTTACTCCCTTTTCAATTACGAAGATAATAGAACCGTTTTGAGATTGAATAAGTGTTCCGTCTTTGAATTGAACAGGGCTCGCGGTAATATTGTATTTAGCAAGTTCAGCGCGGGTATGTTTTTCAATTTTTAGGTTTGCAAAGTTTACCTCCACAATTCTTTTATCAACAATGGGGGAGAGTGTGTTGTCTTTGAGAATAAAGTAAGCATTATTCATGTCTGAAATTTGGTAAATTACACCTTGAGGAGGTGTGGAAGCGGCAGTAATGGTGGGGCCGATTACAAAGGAGGCTAAATCTTCGGCGTTAACTTCGATTATTTCTTGGGGATTAAACCCTAACAAACCAACAGTTTGCGCAGAATCAAACGGTCGGAGAGTGTCGTAGTCTAGTAGGTAAGTGCCATTTGGCGAGTGTAACACCGAGTAGTTTGGGAAGTTAATTTGCGATCCCGCTTCATAGTTATCAAGTTCGATTTCTGGAACAATGACAATCATTTTGGGGTCCGCGCGAGAAATCAGGGCGCCCATGTTGGCAAATTTACGTTTTTTATTTTCTTGGATGAGCCAAACATCGGTACTGCTCGCTGCTTGGAGCAATGTTCCATCGGGATAGTTTTGGTTAAACCACGTAGTCCAGATGCGCCAAAAATTTTGATTACCATGAATGTGGGGGGTGTAGGTATACAAAAAAGCCGTCGCCCAGCTTTGAGGGGTGATTTGTTGATCATCGATAGTAGTTGGTACATCTTTTTTCTTAATGTAGCTACGATCGGAGTTGTTGTAATACCAACGCATGATACCAGCGGAATTGTCGATTTGTTGCCCGAATCCTTTGTATTTTTGTAACTTTGGATCATTCATGGAGCAGCTGTCGCAAACACCGTAGCCCATCGCCCAATCAAGCTGTTTAGCTGTTGGGGAGTCGTCGGTAATCAAGCTTTGTTCTTTTTGCAGGGTTACCAAAAGATACTTCGGGTTGATCTGGTAGCGCAGACCTGCTTCGTAAATAATGTCCGATGCAAGCTTGATGGTGCCACTGGCGTCTGGTGCTTGGTATTGGCTCAAATAGCTACCTTTGCTGTCCAGGAATTTTTGCACATCATCTCGGCTCCAGACGGTTGAACTTTGTAGTTCATTGTCGGAAATGATGAATTCGGGATTAAAAGTAGCTTGGGCTGATGCAAAGCTCAAGGGTAATAAAGAAGATAAAATTAGGATAGAAGAAAGAATTTTTTTGAACATAACCTAGTAATGAAATTTCAATTTTCAAACAAGTATCAAATCTCAATTAATTGTTGAGAATTTTATTTTTTTACTTTACCATACTTCTAATACCTTTGCCTACTGGTAAGAAAGATTATGCGTTCCTGCTACTTTTATCTTCTGCAAATGATGGTTTTGGGTATGTGGACTTTGCAGTTTTTTGATTAGAACTAATTTCTTTTAGTTTTCCGTGGTCGGAGATGAAAAATCCCATGTCACCACCTTTGACGTAGCTTTCGGATTGTAATCCTAAAAGCATGTTTCCAGTTAGAGCACGTTCACTTTTGATCATTTTTTGATAAGAATCGTTTGTTAAAGCTCTGCTTCCACTTGTTTCACTGAGTACTACGGGGCTAGCGTCACCAGCCATTGTGACAATGATGGGAAGTGAAATCCGTTCGAAAGGTACACCGATTGTTTGTGCGTAACCCTCATTGTATAGTGTTTTCATTCGATCGATAATATTTTTAGACAAGTTATATCCCGAGCAACCATCAATAATTATTTTCATATTTCCTAGAGAATCCTTCGCACCCTCAGCACCTCTTGATTGATAAGAAGTAAGTAGGCGATTTAAAAAAGCACTTGCAAAACCATCTGTGGCCAAAAATTGTTGCTTTCCGTCTGCTGATTTTCCAATTACAATTCCTGATTTGTCGGCATGTGTACTTAAGTAAAGCGTGGAGTTATCGGGACTATTTCCAATAGCGTTTATGAGCTCTTCACCTGCGGTTGCGTTTTCGAGGTCAATTCCTCTTGTTGAAATTGATTTAATAAATTTAGAAGGGTTTTTTTCTGCTTTTTCACCAAGAGCATTTTTAGCCATTTCTCCAAGTTTTTTTCCTTTGAAATCGTTGCCATTTCCGGACCCATCGTCATAGTCGAAAATAATTACCTGCTCAGTGTCAGGTGAAATAAATTTAGTTTCTGCTAATTTATCTCTTTGACTCAAAATTTCCTTAATAACTACTTCGGGATTTCTTCCATCCTCATTATTTACTGTTGATTTTATAAGTGAAAAAGCATCGGCCATGGTGAGGTCTGGTCTTGTGGTTAAAATACTACGAATATTTGGATTTTTAAGTAAATCATTAAAAAGACGCTGCTTTGTTTTGTTGGCCCAGCCAGTTTCCGTATCTAAACCATGTTGTAAAAGCAGCATTTCGTTATATAAAAGTTTTAAACCTTCATCATTTTGTAATTTACTTTTTGCGAGAGAAGTTAAATTTTTTGACACATCTATTCCATTTGCATAAAGCTCTCTTTTTAATTCATCAACTTGGTAAAATCGTGGTTCAATATCGGCTCGATCAGCAACCTTTGGTAAATTTCCTTTGATCGGTAAGGTGAACTTAGCATCGGAGCCCTCCAAATTATTCCATGCATTTTGATTTTCGACAGCTCCTGCTTTGGCT
>DALYEE010000017.1:0-4194 GCA_031972655.1 Candidatus Magasanikiibacteriota bacterium | reverse complement strand
CGTGGGCATATTTAGCACCACCAGCCAGTGCCCCGATTAAACCTAAAGCTTTGAGCACACCACCAGCTTTTTTCTTCATACGTTGCCAAGGGGAGGGTGGTTGGATGCGTTCAGGGATAACTTCTTCCTGTTCTTCTTCCGGCTTCTGTGATTTTTCTGGTTCAAGTTCACCAGTTAAATAAAATTCTCCACTATCAGGAGTAGTTGAATGTGTAGGGACATTCTCACTTTTATTTTTTGCGAGTATTTCGTGGATAGAAGGTGGGGGTACTTCTGGAGGTTTGGCAGAAGTTTGTGGACGAAAAACTTCTGGTTTTGGTAAACCAGATTCTCTTTCAAGATTTTTAGAAAGTTTTTCTTCCCCAGGTCTTATTGATGGACTCTCAGGTTTGGCTAATCCTTTTCGCGGCATGTTCATAAGTAAAGGTTTAGGTTAGATTAAGAATTTTTACCACAAGTATTTTATTTATCTTTTCTAGAACCAAACATATTTTTCATGCGCTGCCAGATTGATGGGGGAGGTGTTTTTTCAGGGGGCGGTATAGGTTTTTCTTCAGACATGTTATTACCTTCTTTAAACCATTCTTTATCTGGTCTTTTGGTGGCTAGTTTAAATTCTTCTTCAAAACTCGCTTTATCCCCTTGCTTAAACCACTCTTCCTCAGAAACGGGTGGAGTGGTAGGAGATTGCACTTCTTTTGCTTTTAGGCGACTAACGCCACTTAATCCAGCGTGGGAATTGGAGATGCGGATATGTGTAGATTCTTTAATATCTGGAGGAGACGTAGGTTTTGGTGGTGCGTTTATTTTTTTAGATTGCATTGGAACCTCTTCCATGTCTTCATCGCCAAGTTCAATCTCAGGAACATCTGTTGCGCCGCTCACTTCATATGAATCATATTCTTCATCTTCATCATCTTTAGCCATAACTTCATATGAATCATCCATGGTAGCGATTGTTTCTGAGGCTAACTCAGGGCGGCTTCCTTTCTTAGGAGGAGGTGGGGGTAATTTTTTTTCAGAAATAATCATTGTTTCATTCACTTTTTGAGGTGGACGAGGTGGAAGTCTTTTTTCCGAGAGAATCATGCTCTCTGTTACCTTCTGAGGTGGGGTGGGTGGAAGCCTTTTTTCCGAAATAATCATTGAGTCGTCTACAGCATGTTCTTCGGCATCCGAAAGATCAAATTTTTTAGACCCAAACTCGGGAGCATTATTTTTGGGGGGGAAGCTTGTGTCTAAAATAATTTTTGCTTTAGGTGTATCTGTTTCATCAAACACTTTTTTGCCAAATTCAGGAGTTCTATCTTTTGGTGGTGGGGTCTTTTTATCTAAACGTTTGTTGTATTCTCCTAGATCATAAAAATCGGCTCCTCTTTTAACATCGTTCATATTTTAATGGTTAAATAGACAAGTTTTTGATGGGGTTATTATAGCAAAATCTACTCTTTTTAGCAAAACAAAAAATCCCGACGAATCGGGATTTTTTGAATGGGGTCCAGAGGTGCGAACTCTGGACCAGGGTAGTTGACCTCCTTGGTCAGGGTTGTTGATAAAAGAGCGTGTATTTTTTATTTCTTACAGCTGTCGACCCATCGCACTTGGGTCTAGGCTGATTAACTTAGAAGGGAACTGGAACAGGCTCCAGCTTCTCTTCTTCGGTCTCCGGCGTGGCCGGAGTGTTGTCGGTGGGCTGCTCCGTGGTCGGAGCGGCTTCTTCCGTGGCCGGCTGGGCGGCGGCAGTGGTGTCGACCTCGTCGGTCGGCATCTTGAATTCCTCCACCGGCTTGCCTTGGAAGACAGCCTTGGCGAAGGGGACCCAGATCTGCCGGAGGGCAGTGCTAGATCCTTCAAAATCCTTGCCGCGCTCTGAGCCGACTTGGACTTTGCCCAGCGACTGGTTGTTGTCATACCCGACCCATGTGCAGGTCGTGAAGACGTCATCCTTGATCGAAATCGACCCGCAGAACCACCCGTCCTTAGCCTCTTGGGTGGTACCAGTCTTGCCCGCGATCGGGCGCTTCAGCTCTCGGCCAGCCCGGACTCCCGTGCCCTCAGTGGTGACCCGCTGAAGAGCAACGTTCGTCATGTGGGCGGCCTCAGCTTTCACCGCCTGCTCGGGAGCCTTGAATGGCTCCTGCTTGGCCTCCGCATTTCCTTCCTGGATAGAAAGGATAAACCGGAGGTTGCTGGCTCGCTTGCCACCATTGCTGATGGTGTTGTAGGCCAGCGCCATCTCGGAGAGCTTCACGCTCGAGGTGCCGAGCACCATGGCGTAATTTCTCCCGAGCTTCGCGTTAACACCGAGGCGTTTGGCCACCCCGATGGTTGCATCCACTCCGGCAAGCGGATTGTCATCCGTCCGGAGTGCGTAGACCAGCTGGCCAGCCACTCGGTTGAGCGACTTGGCCAGAGCGAGGCCGAGGTCGATTTGCTCGCCGGTGGCCTCGTGGTGGTCGTGGGGGGTCCAGGCTCCGGCGCCGGCCTGAGGAGCGGGGATGGTCACTTCCTGGTCCACGAATTGTGAATCAAGATTGACCTTGCCGCTCTCGAAACCGGCCAGCCAGAGAAGAGTCTTGAAGAGCGAACCCGCTTGCCTTTCGGTTTGCGTGGCTCGATTCAAGCTCCGACCCCGACGGTAACCCCAGCCACCTACCATCGCCAGAACGTTGCCGTTCTCGTCGATGGTCATCTGGGCGGCTTGGGGGCGAGGGTTGCCTCCGTTGAGGTGATCCAGGGTTTTGGTACCCTCTTCCACTGCCTGCTTGGCGGCATTCTGCATGCTCCAATCAGCGGTGGTGGTCACCTTCAGCTGAGTGCGGAAGAGGCGCTCGCCGTAGCGAGTTACCAGTTCCTTCTGCACCGCATCGACGAACTCGTCGCCGATGCCCAGGTCGATGCCCGTGTTCTGCGTCAGCTGGATGGGCGCATCGGCAGCAGCCTTGGCCTCATCGGCATTAGCCTTGCCGAGCAGTACCATACGCCCGAGGACGTATTTTTGGCGCTGCTTCCAGAAAGCAAGAGCCTCCTGGCGACGATCCTTACCTGCTGTGGTCGTAAAGCGGGTGTACTTATTCGCGCCCTTGGCCAGTGAGACCAAGAGGGCGGCCTCACCCAGAGTGATCTGCGCGGAGTTCTTACCGAAGTAATTCCGCGCTGCCGCCTCCACCCCGTACCGGTTCTGGCCGAGATAAAGGGTGTTGAGGTATAACTCGAGGATTTCATCTTTCGACAATTTCTTCTCGAGCTCCAAAGCGAGCACCGCCTCCTCGATTTTGGCATCGAGGTTGCGTGGAGTGATACCCCGCTTCAGCCACAGTAGGTTTTTGATGACCTGCTGGGTGAGTGTGCTTGCTCCAGCCATCGGCGCTTTTGGATGAAAAGCCTTGCGTCCAAAAGCCTTCGCTGTGCCCACCCAATCGACGCCGTGGTGCTCTCTGAACCGGGCGTCCTCAGCAGCTATGAGAGCGGCAATGAGAACGGGAGAAACATCCTTCAGCCGCACTTTCGTGCGGCGTGTTTGGAAGATTTCCCCGATAAGTTTCTTGCTGGTGTTATCAAACAGCTCGGTGGTTACTTCCACCTGCTGGTTGAGTAGTTCGTCCAGCTTGGGAAAGCTGGGGTTGCTCACCACCGCGTTGTAGCGATGGTAGAGGAAAGCACCAGCAATTCCAGCTAACATTCCGAGGGTCATGAACAGGTGAATAAACTTCACGAAACCCTCGGACGGCTTCTTCGAAGCCACGGTCTTCTCGGCCGGCTTCTCAGCCTGCACCTCCACCGCCCGCCGAGGAGCGGGGGCGCTTTTGGGAGCCTCCGCTTTCTTCGGGGTTTGGGTTGGGGTGTGAGCCGGCGCCTGGGGGGCGACGGCCGCTTTCTTGGCCGGCGCCTTCACAACACTTTGCGTCAGGCCCGGGATGCCAGTATCCTTAATCGCCATCTTCAATCTCCTTTGTTCTAAATCCGTCAGTACACCACAATCAGCAAATTTTGCTAACTCTGTAGTACTGACAGATTGTTCCTCTAGATTGTCAAAGAACATAGTAGTATAGCATATTTTACCCCTTTTGTCAATGGTAATTTAGGCTAAGATTAGCGGAAAGAATTGGCCTAAGCTATGCGGAATTGGACGCGCTTTAAGAAGTTTTTGGCTAAGAAGAAGGTTTACCAGGGTGGAGGGAGGAATTATGAATC
>DALYEE010000016.1:0-16489 GCA_031972655.1 Candidatus Magasanikiibacteriota bacterium | reverse complement strand
AAGTTGCTCGAATGATTGGGCTTGATCGAAGAAATGTTAATAAGATTCTTCGAGAGCTGAGCTCATGTTTGCCTGGGTTTACTCCCAGAAGATTTAGAGTAGCCGACCTGGTAAGCTTGGATGGTCTGGAGGAAGAATTAAAAAAACTTCTTCCTTCATCAGCACACAGCTTGCTGGGCGCAACAGAGAAAATTTCCAGCAAGAGGTTTATAGGCCGTGTAGAAATTTCACTGAGATGGGAGAGGGGGAATTGTGGCGAAGGAGTGATAATCCCCGTAAAACTGATTACCCAGACAGATTTGCGCTGGGAAAAACCTCATCCACGAGTCCGTTCTTTTCTGAAACAAAATATGGGGTGGATTCATTCTGGAATACTTATAAATACTTTGGGAAAAGAGGCGTCACATGCGTTGGGGCCCGACTCATTACAAAAAATAGCAGGTTTAATGCATCTGGAAGGTTTGCCGCGACTTGTTTCTGCTCTGCAACTATATAACACGAGTTTTCTTCAGCTCATCCAGCCTTGGCAGAAAGATTTTCAAGCCTTTGCTAAAAGCGGACGCAAAATGGCCGTTTTCATGCCGAGAGAAAAAGGTGTAAGCGTTAAGTTAGAAAAATAAATTAGTCGAAGTTGTCGTCGCAAAAACCAGACGCACAACATTTTTGGTCCAAAGAATATTTGAATCAAAAATGTCGTCTGGTTTTTTGATTAGACAGGGTAAATGAGGTTTGGTAGACTCAATTTATAAGCCAACCCGTTATTTTTAGGATTATGACCCAATCTATGAAAACAATTTTAGTCGATGCTATAGATGCTTTTGTGGTTGAGAACAAGGGAGTTTTTAGTATATTTCAAGAAATGTTTAATTTATTAGAATCTTTTCCTAATCCAAAAATTATTTTAACTGGAGCAAATGATGAACAGTTTAAGAATTTTGGTTTGGATAAAATGCCATACAAAGTTTTTACTCTAAAACACAATCCTGAAAAAGCTGACCCAAGTTATTATCAGAAAATGCTTGAACATTTTGGTTTAAGCAAAAACGAAGTGGTTTATTTTGAGCAAAATCCACTTGCAGTAAAAAGTGCTGAATCAGTAGGTATTAAAACGTATTATTATGATCCAGAAAAGAAAGATTTGGAGGCGCTTAGAAATTTTTTGACCAAGAATGTTTGATGTAAGTATATGAAAAAACCAACAACCGTCGATCAATACATCGAGTCCGCGCCACCAGTAATTAAAACAAAATTAAAAGAACTCCGGACAATAATTAAAAAAACAGCGCCAAAGGCGGAGGAAAAAATAAGTTACGGTATGCCGTACTATGGGTACTTTGGCCGCTTGGTTTATTTTGCTTATGCCAAAACACACGTGGGGCTATATATTCCTCCACCTGTGATTGCGAATCACGAAAAGGATTTGAAGAATTACAAAACAGCCAAAGCTACGGTGCAGTTTCCGCTTGATAAAAAATTACCCGTCGCACTAATTAAGAAACTTATCAAAGCCAGGATGACTCTAAACGAATCAAAAAGCGTTAAATAGTTTAAAGGAGATTTGGGAGTGTCAAAACAAAGAACTGTTTAAATCTAAATCAAAACTATATGTCACAAACATTCTCAGCGGAAGCATCTGTGCTCATCGACGCCACCGCATCTAAAATTTGGGAAGTACTTACCACGCCCGAATTGGTTAAAAAATGGTTGTTTGGCACCGATGTTCACACCGATTGGCAAGAAGGAAGTGCAATTACCTACACTGGCGTGTGGGAAGGAAAGCCTTATGAAGACAAAGGAAAAATCATTAAAATCGAACCAGAGAAATATTTACTCACCACATATTTGAGCGCTTTTTCTAGGCTTGAGGATGTGCCAGAAAATTACCAGAATGTTGAGTATATTTTAACTCCCGAGGATGGAAAAATTAAATTAACAATTACTCAAGACAACATCAAAACCCAAGAGGCACGAGATCACTCGGCTAAAAATTGGCACACGGTTTTGGAAAATTTGAAAAAAGAAGCTGAGAGTAATGGATAAAAATTTGTAATCTAAATATGTCTGAAACAAAAAAACTGAATGTATTAATTTTGTTTGGAGGAAGATCCGCCGAACACGAAGTTTCATTACGCTCGGCACAAAATGTGGTGGCAGCGCTTGATAAAGAAAAATACAACGCAATTTTGGTGGGAATTGATAAAGATGGAAAATGGTATACGGATGAAGCAACAAAATTGTTAAATACCGAAAATCCAAAATTATTTAAACTCAATACTGCAGGAAAAAATGTTGCGATAACCTCGCAAAACGATTCGGAAATAATTTCTTTGACCGAACCTGGAATAAAAAACTCCATTGACGTAGTGTTTCCTGTATTGCACGGGCCTTATGGCGAAGACGGAACTATGCAAGGGCTTTTAAAATTGGCCAACGTGCCGTTCGTTGGCTCTGGCGTGCTCGGCTCGGCTGTTGGTATGGACAAAGAAGTGATGAAACGATTGCTCGGTGCGGCGGGAATCCCAATTGCTAAGTATGTGGCCTTTAAAGATTTTGAAAAAATAGTTTTTGAAGAAGCAGTAGAAAAATTAGGCCTGCCATTTTTTGTGAAGCCAGCGAATATGGGTTCGTCTGTTGGTGTGCACAAAGTAAAAAATAAAAACGATTTTGAGGAAGCAATAAAAGACGCTTTTTTGTATGATCGAAAAATTTTGATTGAGGAATTTGTGGAAGGACGAGAAATCGAATGTGCAGTTTTGGGAAATGATTTTCCCAAAGCATCTGTGCCAGGTGAAATTGTTGTCGCAACCGAATTTTATTCTTATGAAACCAAGTACATCGATGAACATGGAGCAAAGCTCGAAATTCCCGCACATATTTCTGAGGAAACAAAAAAACAAGTACAAACACTAGCAATCAAAACTTTTCAAACACTGTGTTGTGAAGGTTTGGGTAGAGTAGATTTTTTCTTAAAAAAGAACGGTGAAATTTTTGTAAACGAAATAAATACCATGCCCGGATTTACATCAGTGAGTATGTATCCACGCTTGTGGCAAGAAAGTGGCACTCCTTATACCGAGCTCATCAGTAAATTAATTGATTTGGCGCTCGAAAGATTTGAAAAAGAGAAAAAATTGAAAACTTCTTGGATATCATAATTAAACCCTTTTTAAACTTGACCGCATTTGTTAAAAAAGGTAGAAATTAGGTCTAAACCACTGAAAAGGAGGTTGGAAATGCAGAGTAAAGCATATGAAGCTCTTTCAAGAGTATCACTTCCTGATATATTTCCTTTGCTTCATTTTTTGAATAGACAAGGAATAATCATCCAAGGATTGGCGGCAGACGCCTATTTCCAGCATTATCTCAGTGATAGTGGCAGAAAATTAGTAATTCAGCCTACGGCCTTTGTAACCTCAGCGCCCTGGTCGTTGGAAATTATTTCCAGGGACGCGGTCAATATTGTTGGGCCTGATTCAAGTGTGGAAATCAAGCAGCAGAGTGAGGGAGCAACATATAAAGCAGTATTTTCAGATGAGTTTGGCCAGGCAGTTTTGGAGATCTGTTCACCATCACCTACAGACAGCCCAATTGCCATAAAACTTATTTACCGAGCCCATCGACAGCATAAAAAAGGTGAACCGCTTTGGGTTCTGGGAAAACTGTTGAGGGTGTTGGGTTTAAAAACTTCTCTTGAGCGAGTAGAATCTTCTCCTTGTCGAAACGGTCTTGAAAACAATCATAAGCAGATGATTGTAGAACTAAGAGAATATATCGGAGCTGATCTGGCGAACATGTCCTCTGCTCAACTTCAAATTTATATTGAAGAGAGTTTCCCATGGTTTAGAAAAGGAGACAAGGTATGTGACTCCCAGGCTCTGGAAAGTTACCAAATAAACTTTCAGTTTGCTCGCGTAGGCACCAGCCTTGATTTTGTTCTTCATAAATCTCCAAATCTTCAGATGGTAACCAATACAACCTGTGAGCATTTTTCACCGCATGGCCTGTCCTTTGTTAGGAGTGTTATTGGTGAGCCTTCGCCCGATTGGTTGGTTAATACCGCTGGCTGCATAAGACAACATATCCTCACAGATGATCAGTACCGTTTTTTGAAAGACGGCTTACATCATTGGGGTCCAACCGCAGTAAGTTTGGAGGGGTATACTCAAACAGTAAAGCCGTTGCTGGTTGGAGTGCAGATGGCTGAAATAGTTGGATCAATCCGAGAAAAACGATGGACTGAATCATCGTTGGTTTCTCGAGAAATTTAAGAGAGACTTAGCAGCCGAACAGGCTGTTCTTTATTTTCTGGAAAATAAATCTATAATGTACTATGATAAGTGTAGTCTTAAATTATAAATAACCATAAACTTATGGAGGACAATAAAAACAACAAAAAAACCTTGTACGTTCTTCTTCTGCTTTTGTTAATCGTACTACTCGTTGCCGGTTATTTCATTTTTATGAAAAAGTCACCAGCTACAGATTCAAAAATTAAAGTCACGAATACCTCTGAAGATATAAGTAAGCCCGGAGTGTTCGAAGATGAAGTGATCAAACTTGCTTATCCAGAAGGTTGGAAAAAGCAAGAAGTTGCGCAGCCGGTAAAAACTGCGATTCTGAATAAGAAAAATTATACAGTAGTAGTGGCAACAAATTATTTAACTGCCGGAAATATTGATCCTGGTCAGTTGGCGGAGTTGGTTTCAACTGTTGTGCCTTGGTTGCCTCTAGAAAACGCAACTGAATGTATGAAATACCTAACTGATGAAACTAAAACGGTAAATGGCAATGTCAAGCTCCATAACCTATATTTCAGCACAGGATCAGCATCTGCCGATGTAAAAAAGAAATGTGGAAACCCATCAATGGGTGGTGTGCTCTGGTATGGAAGTTATTTTGAACAAAATGGTGAGTATTTTATCGGTCCAGACCTAACTCGCCAAATTTTTGCCGCCGTAGTTTATCACGCTGATTCTGCCGACAAACTTCCTTACAAAGGCGATGCTAATTTAGCAACTATTTTGAACGAGGCGGTCGAAATGATTAAGAATATTGAATATAAGAAATAGAACCCACTAAAAGTTTATGCGCCCAAAACTATCCAAGGATTTAGAAGTAAAAGATTTTGAAAAAAATTATTGGCTCAAAGAAGAATTGGTTGGGTTTTGTAAGCAAAATAATATTTCAACCAGCGGTTCTAAAGAAAATCTTGAAAAACGAATCATACGTTTTTTGCGTCATGAACCAGCTCAACATGCTAAGAAGCGGGCGAGTAGGTTGCGAAAATCTAATGTAAAAGAAGAAATTTCTTTGAACTCAGTAATATCAAAAAATTATAGAAATGATGAAATGCATCGAAGTTTCTTTAAAAAGGAAATTGGAGAGCGGTTTAAATTCAACACTCCATTTATGAATTGGATGAAGAGGAACGCGGGGCAAACTTATGTGGAAGCCGTAAATGAATGGTTGAAGATCGAAGGGGAAAATAAAAGCGGTAAAAAAAGAACCATAGCAAAACAATTTAAATATAATCAATATACTAGAGATTTTTTTGAGCACAACCCACACCTTTCTCGCAAAGACGCCATAAAGTGTTGGAATTACAAAAAATCACTACCAGGAGAACATATATACGAACCGGAGGATCTTAAAATATTGAAGAAATAATCTATGCGTGCTGGAGCAATCATTCTAAACAAAGACAAAGAAGTATTGTTGATCCATCGTTTTTTTCAAGGGCGGGAATATTATGTCATTCCCGGTGGTGGAGTGGAAGAAGGGGAAACAGTAGAAGAGGCGGCCATCCGGGAAATAAAAGAAGAAACCTGCTTGGATGCTAAACTCGGCGAGAAATTTGCAGAATTTCATAATGAATTTGATGCGCGGGTTAACCACTTCTTTCTGGTAACGGAGTTTACGGGTGTGCCTACGCTCGGTGGTCCGGAAGCAGAAAGAAATTCGGAAGAAGATAAATATATTTTGGAATGGCACTCGGTAGAGGAAATAAAAAATTTGGCACTGATGCCGGAAGCGGTTAAAAGGATAATTATCGAAAAATTAGGATAATTTACTGGACAAAAAAATACCGGACAAGCTCGGTATTTTTTTGCGCCCAAAGCATTGACTTTTGTGTAGCTTAGAAGGTATGCTGTGCTGCAGCTCTTTGAATGAGAGGTGAAAGATGGATGGAGTTGATTCTGAAAATATATACTTTCCTTTGTTTGTTCGTCCCAACACCGACATGTTTATAATTTTAGCTGCCTTAATTGGAGGGAAAAGAAATACGGGGTTAATAAAAGAGTATTTGAGAAACGAAAGTCTTAGAGGGGTGCTTGTAGCAGCCACAAGTGGTGGTTATCAAATGGTTTGTGGTGAGAACCCATCGGCGTGGTTTGAGGTATTAGAAGAAAATGGCTGCTTGAAACTCCGGCCTGGCTCCAAAATCGTCTGTCTTGATCTTTGGAACGCAAGAATTTTCAACACCTTGCCTCTGGTATGTTTAGATAAAGGGACTATCTGCTTGAATATTTATGTTTATCAAGATGGGGTAAGGTTTGTTTACGACCAACCCACAGTAACTGATGATGGACAAATTTTTTTTGCAATTGAAGGTTTTACAGATGGTAGGATGCCCGCCAGCTTTGTCTGGAAATTTATGGGCGATAATACTGCTGGTTTGGGGCACCACCCAACATTAGTTTTAAAAATGGAGCTGATGATGGGTCAAAAGGAAGATGAGTTGTGTCAGGTTGTGTTTAGGGTTGAAGGAAACATACTCTTCGAAAACTGGCCAAAATTAATAGTTGATTTTTGGAATAAGCTTTCGGCAGGTACGGTTTCAACTCCCCAAGGAGCTTATAATATTGGATTTTGTAGAGATGTTGATCCGGATAGGATTAAAAGAATGCTTAGTTTTTATAGGTTGTTGAGTGAGGATGTTAGATTTTTTACACCGATCGTGTGGCAGACGGCTTTAAAAATAAGAGCAGATTTAGGTTTCTTAAAATATCGTCATGTATCGATCGTTCAAGAACGTATAAATGGTGGGGATTAAAAAAATAGAATAGATTTTTCATAGGTGCGCCAAGCACCTATTTTATTTTTTACATTATTGACTTGGTCTACAATAATCAGCTAAGCTTCACAAGCTCTTTTAAAAAGGAGGTGAACTTATGGATTTAACGCAGTTCGACTTGTTTATTACTTTGAGACTACCAGACATTCAAGGAATGGCTGGGCTTACACGTCTTCTTCAGTGGGGTTATGCTATGGTTATGCCTGGTCCAGCGGATTGGTTATATAAAATTTCTCTTGATCAAACCGACCCTAGGAATAATTGTGTGGTAATTGTTCCTCATGAGAAATCGTTGGTGGTTGGTCAATATCCGTGGCAAGGAAATTTTTTTCTTCGTTCGCCACATGTTGTTTTGTCATCGGAAGATTCCGAGATGCGTATAGACCACATTGATTTGCAGTTTACCTATGGTTCAAGAACTTTTTTTGTAGATGGGGTGAAACTCAGTTTTACAATAGAATCTTCATTGCATGGTGTACACACAAAAAAACCAAGCCTTCGTGACGGGGTTTTAAGTGTGGGAAGAAACCGAACAATCGTTTTTGAGATTATTTTTCCCAATTTAGAACATGTTGAACCAAAGTTGAAAATAGTGGTCCAGTTAATATTTGATATCGATGACCCAGAGTTCTATGTGGTGGCAGATTTTAAGGGTAGTATGAGTATGGAAAATTGGCCGCAAAGTATATGTTATTTATTGAAAGTTTTATTCGACGATACTCGGATAAAATCTTGGAAACAATATTGTGCCCAAGAGAATTTTGAGTTTAGGGAGGTAGGTTTTATAAGAAATGAAAAATTTCAATTTTTAATAAACTTTTTTCTCTCACTTCAAGATTTTGTGAGAGAGAAAGCCTATCTTCTAAGAGATACAATGAGGAGTGTTGCCGACGACTTTCTTTCTTTGGGTAAACCAGCAGTATCCGCGTACATTGTTCCATATTCAGATGGTTTGATGTATGGGTTGAGGTTGTATTAGGGCTAAAAATTGCCAAAAACCCAATAATTACGTAGTATATAGGTGCGAAAACACCTATTTTTCATTTATAAATATATGTATTCTGAAAGATTCGAAGAACAGCCAAAATTTAGTGAAGAGGACAAATTTAAAGAGTTAACCTCACCAAGAACCATAAATGCTGCGGAAGAATTTGAGACAAAATTCTTAACCTCTGAGAATGCGCTGAATTCTGAAGACATTGAAAAATTTGCAAAAGCTATAAAGCTCGAGATAAAGATAGCCACATCTGTTACAAACGACCCAGAAGAACAGGCCTCTTTAATCATCTATCTTTTAAAACCAGAGAGTTTAATGGAGAAAGTGTTGGGTGGTAGTGGGTATGAAAACGACGGATCTGATGATGCGGCGGAGAACTATGATCCAGTGCGTGGGGTAATAACACACTTGGCATGGACCGATGAAAGTGGAAAAAGACAGTACGGATCATTTGATCAGACAGACTGGGAAGATGCACTTTATCAGTTAAGAAAAGTAGTGCTTGATAAATTAACAGAAGAAGTGGACCCTAAGATAGTTCATTTGGTCACCCGTGCTCTCACAGACAATAAGCGAATTTTAGAACTGCGCGATAATAAAATACTGAAACTCGCAAAAGACCACGATAAGGTATCGTTTCTTGAACCAGAAGAGAAGTCTGGTCGAATGGAGGCGCTTAAAGAACTGTATTCTTTGCCGGAGAGAAGTCCATATATTGCATATGTGGTTTTGGAAGTGGAGAATAATTTTGAGCCGTACCAAGGGCGAGAAGTCCAACAAAAAATGGAAATGAAAACATTAGAAGATTTGTTGAAAGAGAAAGATAGTATAGAGTTTAAAAAAATGCTGGGTTATGTTTTACAGGGCATGAAGGGGGCTGATTTTTTGGTTAAAAAAAATTTGAGATTAACGGATTTTGTACCCAAAAATATCGGTGTTGATGTACAAAAAGACAAAGCCTTTTTGTTTGATTTTGATGGTCTCAAGAAAAAAGACGTGGCGGTTGAATGGTACCCAGCACACTCAGGGTATGTTCCTCCGGAAAGAGAAAAGAAAAAAAACAAGGCACATGCACCTGAAGATGAAAGGATCTTTTTGGCAGGAGGTGTTGAAATCGATAGAAATACTAAAAAACCGATTGAAGAAAGTGAAATGGTGTATGAACTTGGTTGTCTTTTGGAAACCGTACGAGGAGCCTACGGTGCGAGCTTAAAGCAGGTAGATTTGTTTACATCTATGAAAGATCTTGATCCAGAAAAGCGCCCTAAGCTGGAAGAAGTTGTTGTCGCCTTAGAGAAGGAGATTGATGAGATGGTATAAAACAGTTTTTTTAAAAACATCCCCGTTGAGCAATGGGGATGTTTTAATTGGTGCGAAAACAGTTCTATTGACCGTAGCTGACAAAATAGGCTAAGGTTAGTCAGCTCTTTGGAAAAAAGGAGGTTATTCATGGACAATGACGCATTCGTTAGAGCAGAAAGTTTTCCTCGCCTAACCATTCCTTTGGTAGATCATTTTTTGCTGTTTAATATCATGCTTGATGGAAGGCAGGCTGAAGAATTTGTTCAGCTCTTGTCTGGAACATATGAAGCAGGTTTATTGGCCGGAATGATTGAGAGACATTATGCACTTAAAACCAAACCGGGGGAGGAGGCGCTTTTTACGATCCGTCGATCCAAAAAAGGCGACAAGCATCCACACCTCCACATTTGTCCAAGACAGAATCTTGACCCCACTCAAACATGGGGAGCAAAAATTTTTTTGGAGCGGCCCTATATTCTTTTCGGTACCGACCAAACTTTTCTGGTTGTAGTAGCAGATGTTCCCGCTTGTAAATTTCAAGACACGCTTGAAGAAGACGGGGGCACTCTGAGTTTTCAGCTTGAATATTCTGAGGAGCAACCTGATACAATACTCATTTGTTGGAAGTTTTTTTGCACTGTCAACGGTCAGAATTTAAAGCTCGAAATTGTTTTGGAATTAAAACCCATACCACTTCAGCCCAATCTCTTTGGGGTTAGTTTAAAGGTAAGGGGCAATGTTTCTAGACAGAATTGGCCGCGTCGGATCGTAGCTTTCCTTACTGATCTTTTGGGTGTTATTCCAAACATACCGGAGTTGTGTGTTACTGAAGAGCGCGAACATCATGTAACAACAGTCACACCATCAAATCGTTTGAAAATATGGTTGAAATTTTACCGTGAATTGATTCATTTTTTGAATCTCCACCGTCCTTCAATTCTTTTTGCCGCCGTGAGCATGGTGGAATTCTTTAAAAAAGGTCGGATCGACACGGCATACGTCGTCCAGCGATAAAGCAAGCCACAACAGTCTTTCCGACTGTTTGTTTTATTATATAGGTTGCCAAAAGCCAGTTAATTTCGTAGTATTGTTGCACAGATATATACTGGAGAGGTGTCAGAGTGGTCGAATGTACCGCTCTCGAAAAGCGGTGTTCCCGAAAGGGAACCGAGGGTTCGAATCCCTCCCTCTCCGCTAGTAGTTTTGAAAAGTCGCAGTTTAAATTCCTTTATTTTGCGCTACATTTCAAAACAAAAAAGTTGTAAAATATAAGAACCGTGAAGGGGTTCGAACTAATAGATAGTATGACAAAATTATCTTACCAAAATAGACAATATAGTGTCGTACAATTTGATCCAAATTGGAAAGGTATATTTGAACAAGAAGTTGAAGTAATCCGGCCAATTTTTTCTGATAAAGCATTGCAAATTGAGCACGTCGGAAGTACTTCTGTTCCAGGACTAGCAGGTAAACCGACTATTGACATTCTTGTACTAGTCAGTGATGTTTCTGAGATTGATGGACTAAATCCAAAGATGGAAGTGGCGGGTTATCAGGCATTGGGCGAGTATGTCCTACCTGGAGCACGGCTATTTATTAAAGAGAAAGACAATGTACGCTTAGTGAATCTGCATATATTTCCAAAAGATCATGTACATGTTAAGGAAATGCTTCAATTACGTGATTATCTTCGGACTCATCCGGAAGATGTAAAAGAATACAGTAGTCTAAAATTTGAATTGGTTCAGAAATTTCCACATGACTATGCTCAGTATAGAAAACTAAAAGATGAGTATGTGGAAACTCTAAACAAGAAAGTAAAAGAATATGGCAAAGTCTAAACATATTAAAAAATATCCCAACCTATTTCGGGACACCGCGTCCGCTACTGTATAATCGGAAGAAATTTAACGGTGGTCCATTCCTCGTGCGATCTTGAGTAGAAAAGTTCTAACCCGGTCTCAACCGCTCCGCACGAAACACCAAGGCGGCGTTAATGATAAAAAACAAATTTAACAATCCTTTTTATGCGAGATACAGATCGTGGATACCCCATTCGAGTTAAAGGCAAGCTTATAGCAAGTGTCTTTTTTCGTGATGGTGCTTTTAAAAAAATAAAAACAAATACCAGTCTTGAGGACAGGTGTTTGCTTATGATGAACGTTTTTCAAAAATTGCCACGTATTTTACACTCCGAAAAAAAATTTACACTACAAACAGATGATGATTTTAATAATTTTTACGCACATATTTTTCCTCCCCCTAGCAAGAAAATTGATAAGAGATATATCCCTGCAAAATTCAATCGAAATGAAATTTTAGCAATAACCAAAAAAATAATTGGTCAGGCAGATGCTTTAAATGATCGTCCGATTAAGCGTACCATCGTTTTTATACCCGCATTTTTATCCCACCTAAAATTATTAGGCTCGTATTATCTGTACGATGGTGTAGTGTTTCATTTTTTTAACCCAACTACTCCATGGAAAAGGTATATTGCCTATTCGTTAGCACATGAATATTTTCACGGTATGTTTTTTGGTCGTAATAAGAGCACAATAAAAGAAAATACCATTCTTTTTAGAATAATTACCGAAGGATCAGCAGAACATTTTTCTTGTGTCGTCAATAAATTTCCTCCTCGATATCGGTACAGTTTATCGGCGGAGCAAGCTAAAAAATTGCTCATAAAAATAAAGCCGGAATTAAAACTTAATAAAACCCTTACCTATTCTGAGTCCTATTTGAAAAATAGAAAATTGTGGCCCACACTAGCTACTCCGCACGCTTTAGGCTTGCATTTAATGGAAGCCTACTGTAAAAAATATCCCCATGTTTCATGGGTCGAAATCGCTTCCATGAGACCAAGAGCCTTATTTTTAAAAGCATGGGAAGCATTTTTTGGGAAAAGTTTTTAACTGCAAGGTTTTATGAAAAAATAGCATTGGCAAATCAACGGTTAGATAATAATCTTAAAATAATTTTTATGCCTGAATTAAAAACACAAGTAAACAAAGCGAGTGTTCTCAAGTTTTTGAACAGCATTAAAGATGAAGAGAAGCGCGAGGATTGTTTGGTAATTTCGAAAATAATGGAAAAAGCAACGAAATCTAAACCAGAAATGTGGGGTGCGGCGATAGTTGGGTTTGGTCGCGTTACGTACAAATATGCAAACGGCAAAGAGGCAGAATGGATGATGATCGGTTTCTCGCCAAGAAAAGGATATATCGCCTTGTATGGCCTTAAGGTTTTTACCATGACCAATGGTGGGTTAAAAGAGAAAAAAGGAGATAATGATTTTTTATTAAAACTAGGAAAATACAAAGAAGGCGGAGGGTGTGTTTATATCAACAAACTTTCAGATGTGAACACAAAAGAGCTAGAGAAAATTATCAAGCTCGCAGTAAAACGAAAGAAAAAATAAATGCATGCAAAAGATCAGGTGGTATGTGATATAATGCCTATAGATTAATTTATTTTTTAAACATATGGAAACAACAACCAAGAAAGGGTCTAGATCCAAAACTTTATTAATAGTGTTGGTAAGCGTTATTGGAGGGTTAATAGTGGTAGGTGGTTCAGTCTTTTTAGTAGTATGGAACTTGGTAGCAAAGAATAAAATTGCAAGCAACCTTCAGATTGATAACACTTCGTTTGTAGTCACTAAATGCCAATCCGGAGTAGCGTTGGGTTTTTCTGGAATTCAGTTGGCTGATGCAGAAGGTCGTCGCGTACGTGTACTTGTTAACCCAACCGATGAAACTACTACCGTATCGTTGTTTCCTACACAAAATTCTCGTGGGGAAGACCTAGGGACATGTGGAAAATTGGTAATGAATCCTCAGTATAGCAATGTAAATGGTATTCGAAATCAACAAGGAACAGCAACATTTTCTTGCAATGCTTCAGGGCACACACTTAGTGGTACGGTAGATTTTAAAAATTGCCACTAATATAACTTTTGGGTTTAAGGTGAAGTTTTATTTGCTCCCCGCACTATTCCTCAATAAAACAATATGAGAAAAATAATTGTACTATCTTTTATTACCTTAGATGGAGTGATGCAAGCGCCAGGTGGTCCAGAGGAAGATGTCTCTGGTGGTTTTAAGTTTGGCGGTTGGGTTACGCCTTATTTTGATGAGTTTGCCGGTAATATTATGGGAAAGCAAATGAAACCCGCAGATCTTCTCTTGGGTAGAAAAACTTTTGATATTTTTGCATCATATTGGCCCAAACATGAAGACATGTGGCCAGGCATTAATGATGTTACCAAATATGTCATGAGTAGTACGGTTGAAAAATCAGATTGGAAAAATTCAGTATTTCTCAAAACTGTAGAAGATGTTCAAAACTTAAAAAAATCTGATGGTCACGATCTTCAAGTCCACGGCAGTGGTAACATGGTTCAAACACTGCTCAAGCACGATTTAGTTGATGAGCTGTGGCTTAAAATTTTCCCTATAACACTTGGCAAAGGGAAAAGATTGTTTGAGGAAGGTACCATTCCCGCGGCGTTTGCTTTAACAGAGAGCGTAGTTTCACCAAGCGGAGTCATTTTTGCAAACTATAAACGAGCGGGTGACGTTAAGACCGGCACAGTTGGTGAGTAAATTTGAAGCAATATGAATAACTCTGCTAATCACGATGAGCGCATTGCGCAAATGACTTTTGCGAGAGTCTATCCTCTTTATTTGGTAAAAATAGAAAAGAAAGGCAGAACCAAAAAAGAACTAGACCAAGTCATTGAATGGTTGACCGGATACGATGAGAAAAAGATAAAAACATTCGCTGCAGAAAAAGAATTAACGTTTGAAAAATTTTTTCAGCAGGCGAAAATAAACCCCAACGCACGGTTGATCACAGGAGTAATCTGCGGTTATCGGGTGGAAGAAATTAAAAACCCCTTAACACAGCAGGTGCGTTATTTGGACAAGTTGGTGGATGAGTTGGCAAAGGGTAGGGAGATAGAGAAAATTTTGCGGAAGTAGTCTGGCTTCTTAAAGAGATTATCAACCCTTATGATTCTGTCTGGAGACAAAATTAAGCAATGCGTTCAAAAAAGTGATTTTAGCATTGAACCATTTACTGCTTCTAACCTCAAAGGCGCAAGTTATACCTTTACACGACGTCTGCATATTAAGCGCTCGCGGCTCTTGTGCTCAGATTGGATTAAGCGTTTTACTTGGTTCGCATTTCGCTGAGCCAGATACGGATAATAAGCAAATTTAAGTTAAATAAAAAAATTACACTATAAACGTGTAATTTTTTTATTTCGTCTCTTGCTTAACCAATCAAAAATTATTGGAGAATCACCTTTCTATTTTTGAATATTATATAACCAGCTCCAGCACCTACAAAAAATGTAACTATAGGCAACAAAATTTCAACGAGGGAATTTTTTTGGCCCACTGCCGGATTTTTTTCATTGCCAGTCCCATCCTCAGATGCTGCATAAACAACCACATTGCCAATATTTGGTTCGGTTGCTGATTTTTCTTTAAAACCTCTCACAATATCGGTGTTATAATATTTTATTCCTTTAACAATCGATAAACTTTCTCTTACGTACCCACCTTCAAAACAGTCTCCTTTGTTAGAAATTACTACAGCCATAGCATCTGTGTTCGGGATCATAAAACCCTCAAAAATATGAGGCTGATCCTTGCTGCAACCACGAAAATTTATTGTGCCAACTTCTTTGTTATCTTGAGTCAGAACAGCGCGGAACTCGCTCCAATTTTTCTCACCATTTTCAACATGTTCAGCAAGAAATTCAACACGAACATTTATATTATTCTTTTTCAAACTTACACTGCTAAGATAGGGAAGACTTTCATAGGTATCAGAAATAAATTGCAAGTATTTGTCTTCGCCGTTTAAATTTGGCGAGAACTGTTCAAAAATTTCATCACACGTTTTTATCTGAGTATCTTTGAGTGTTGATAAGCTAATCGAATGAATAATTGGTGGACATCCGCGTCCATCACTACTATTTTCAAGGTAGATTATTGATTTGTCCGAAGCCTTATAAGCAATTTGAGAAAGATAAGTTGGCCCGCCTACAGTAGCAAAAACTTTTTGTACGGATAGCAAAAGCGAACAAATGGTCAAAACAAAAATAGATAATAGTGCTGTCTTTTTCATATAAAATTTAATTAAATATTTAAATTTCAAATGCCTTCTCCAATTCCGCAATGTTAAACTTCTTCATCTTCAAGAAACACTGTGTAACCCGGTCAATTTGTTCTTTGGTACCAGAGGACATCATTTCATTCATCACGCTGGGTGTAATTTGCCAAGATACTCCAAATTGATCTTTGAGCCAGCCACATTGTTCTGCTTCTGGAACAGCGGATAATTTTTCCCAGTAATAATCGACCTCTTCTTGTGTATCACAATTTACTACAAAAGAAATAGCTTCATTAAAACCAAATTTGTGCGGAGCAGAACTATCCATGGCCATAAAAGTTTGCCCTTCCAAATTAAACCTAGAATGTTTAATAAAGCCTTCTTTATCGCCGTCAGTTGCGCTATAGGGAACTATCATTTCTATTTTAGTATTATCAAAAATTTCAGAGTAGTATTCTATCGCTTCTTTGGCCTTGCCCGCAACCTCGCCGGTAAACATTATCATCGGAGTAATTCTTTGGCCTATTTTGTGATTCTCACTCCAAGACAGCTGCCAAGATAGTCCGTATTTATCTTGTAACCAGCCGTATTTTTTAGCCCAAGGGTAGGTGTTGTATTCCATCAAAGCTTTGCCACCATCAATGAGTTTATTCCAGGCCTCCTCGATTTCTTGTTCGTTATCAAATACTACAAACATTGAAATTGATGGGTTGAGTTTAAAAAACGGCCCGGCACTAATGGCCATAAAATCTTGCCCTAACAGACGAAATGTCACAATATCACAATCGCCAGACGGCGTGTTGGTAATCGTGGTTACGTGTTCCACTTCTGAATCTTTGAATATAGAGGTGTAAAAAAGCGCAGCCTCTTTTGCCTCTTTATCGTACCAAAAATGAGGAATTATTTTTTGCATATACTACTTTGAAAGTTAAGTAAAAAAAGGATGTAAAATTATTAACACACTTCTGCCTAAATGGTGTGCTTGG
>DALYEE010000015.1:8246-16497 GCA_031972655.1 Candidatus Magasanikiibacteriota bacterium | reverse complement strand
TGGTGATAACATGCTTGCTTGGGCGGATCCTATAAATAAAGTAATCTCTGTTACTTATCCTGCTGATTCTTCTCCAGTCAGGTTTAATGTTCCCAAGAAATATGGTCAATTTGGCAACATCCGTTTTTCTCCTGATGGAAAGAAAATTGCATATGCAGCAGCTGTTGGAAACCCAGACAAAGAACAGGGCGCCGTATTTGTGGGTACCATAGAAACAGGTAAACAGAGCTTGGTGATTGAAACTACCGAAGCAAATAAATATTACGAAGTAAATGGTTGGAAAGACAACAACACTGTTGATTTTATTGATCGTGGAGTAACAGAAAAATAGTATGAGAAAAAGCAGAAATTCAAAATTTTTTTTAACAAGAAAAAATTTGTTGTTTGCTTTGTTAATTGCCGCTATTTTAATGAGCGGCTTTTATTTTATTTTTTTTAGAGATCAAAACGGTTCAATTCGCTGGAAAGAGAATGGCACTAATGTTAATAAAGATGAAGAAAAAAAAGTAACATCACCATATCGTAGCTTTTTAGACGGAAGTGCAGTTTCGAGTACCGAAGAAGAGTCTCCGCAGGTTGTGGGAGTGATGATTGATAATAGCCCGGATGTACCATCGCAAGTGGGTATTAACCAAGCACCCATTGTTTACGAAGCCATGGCAGAGGGCGGTGTAACACGATATCTGGCAATCTTTAATAGTAATCAAGAAGTATCTGAAGTGGGGCCTGTCCGCAGTGCGCGCCGGTATTTCCTCGATTGGATTCAAGAATATGGCGATGCAATGTATATGCATGTGGGTGGTTCGCCCGAAGCGCTCAGTTTTTTGAAGCAATCCGATATTTTCGATGTTAACGAATTTGGCTGGGGAAAATATTTTTGGCGTAGTACAGAAAGGTCTGCTCCACATAATATATTGACGAGCTCTGCCCGGTGGCAAACAATTTTGGAAAAAACTCAAGATGATCATCCGCTAAAAAAATGGAAAGGATGGAAGTTTGGTGATGTTGCCACTGAAGCTGCTGATGCAGGATCGATTTTGTTGCCGTATTTTTCTAATTACAAAATACAATGGACCTATAACACGAGCTCAAGTCTATACGAAAGATTTGTGAATAACCGGGCCGATAGAGATAGCGATAAAAACCAAATAACCACCAACAACATTGTGGTGCAAATGAGTGCGACAAAAGTTTTGGATGAAGTAGGGAGGCGCAAGATTGAAACTGTTGGTAGTGGAGATGCACTCGTGTTACGCAATGGAAAAATAATTGTGGGAAGTTGGACCAAAGAAACAATGGCATCCAGAACAAAGTTTTTTGATAAAAAAGGAGAAGAAATAGTTTTGGGTCCAGGCAAAACGTTCGTGCAAGTATTGCCTGATGAAAATTTTTCTCAGATTAAATATTGATGCAAGCCAGTACTACACGGTCTTTTCCAGACAAGTCTTGTTTGATAACCGTCTTTGCGTCGGGGAGAGATTTTTTGACTAGGTAGATCAATTTATCGGCCTGAGAAGGGTTGATTTCCAAATAGGCGCTCAAAGGAATGGTAAACTGTTTGCCCAGCTGCTCGATTTGAGTAATTAGTTTTCTGTACAACCCAAGCCCTTCTTCAGAGGCCACCAAAGCAGAATAAGGTTCATATTGAATCGACGCTTCATTGTGGAATTCTTCATGAGTGAGATAGGGCAGGTTGGCGGTGAGAATAATCTCATGTTTAAAGCCGCTTTTTTCTAGATCAAGTAAATAGCTTTTGATAGGCGAGAGTAAGTTGCCGCGATAGAAATCAATTTCAGCAGAGTGGTTTGCTGCGTTCTGTTTGGCAATTTTTAGCGCTGATTTGGAGATATCAGTCGCGATGATTTTTAAATTCGGATGATCGCTTTTCTTGCTAACTGAAATCGGAATACATCCAGAGCCTGTTCCGATATCAATGATATGGAGAGTATCATTTTTATTGGAATTAATTTTTTGGTTAATATGAATGAGAACTTCTTCCACCAAAACTTCGGTATCAGGTCGGGGAATAAGGGTGTGTCTGTTTACTTTAAAATTGAGGCCGAAGAATTCTTTGTGGCCGACAATATAGGCAATTGGCATGCCGCGCAAAAAAGACCATTTTTTATAATGCCATTTTAGTTTTTGAAAAAAAGTTAAGGGATGTTCTAAATGAGCTAATAAGAAATCTTTTGGCTTTTTAGTGATATGAGAAAGAAGGATCAATAATTCTGGCCATAATTTCGATTCGTGTTTTTTTTGTAGGTCTAAAATTCGGTTCATACAGCAATTATTCTTGGTAATCAGCAGTTCTTAACGCTTCAAGGATTGGTTCCAAGTTGCCATCAAGAATTCCCGGTATATTACTCCAGCTTTGATGGATGCGGTGATCGGTTACGCGGTCTTGGGGAAAGTTGTACGTACGGATTTTTTCACTCCGGTCGCCTGTGCCGATTTGAGATTTTCTTTTTTCAGATAATTCCTTTTCTCTTTTTTCTCGTTCCAATTCAAACAAGCGTGCGCGGAGCACAGCCATAGCTTTTTCTTTGTTGGCTGTTTGCGAGCGTTCGTCTTGGCACTGTACCATGGTGTTGGTAGGAATGTGCACGATACGAACAGCGGAATAAGTAGTGTTAACACTTTGTCCGCCAGCGCCGCCAGAACAAAAAGTATCGATGCGCAAATCTTTTGCTTCGATTTTCATTTCGGTTTCCTCGATTTGAGGTAGTACAGCTACAGTAACAGTTGAAGTATGGATGCGGCCTGCCTTTTCTGTATCAGGCACTCTTTGGACACGGTGCACGCCCATTTCATATTTAAGATCTTTGTAAACACTCGATCCTTTGATAGAAAAAACCACTTCTTTAAATCCACCAATCCCGATTTGGTTTGAATCCATCAGACTAACTTTCCAACCTCTTTTTTCGGCGTAGCGGTAGTACATGCGATAGAGCTCAGCAGCAAATAATGTTGATTCGTCACCACCAACCCCCGCGCGAATTTCCACAATTACATCTTTTTTATCCATAGGGTCAGTGGGCCTGGTTAATTCCGCTAGTTTTTTCTCCAATACTTCTTTTTTTATTTCAAGATCGCTAAGGTCGCTAACAATGATTTCTTTCATTTCCACATCTGTTTCTTTTTCAAGCATGGCCTTATTGTCGGCAATATTTTTTTCTAGATTAGATAAGTTTTTAACTTCTGTGGCAGTTTCTTGAAGCTCATTATATTTTTGAGAAAACTCTTTTAATTTTTGGGTATCATTAACAATAGCAGGGTCCTGTAGGCTCGCTTCAAGCTCGTTGAATTGGTTTAAGATGTCGGTATATTTGGGAGACATAGTGGTTTTAAGTATCACGTATCACGATATCGCCTTACTTGTTTTATGTTACGTGTTACATGATACATGCTTAGCATTTCTCGAAATAAAAACAGACCCTAAGTTAGGCCTGTTTTTATAAAAAAGCTATTTTTCTTCGGTAGAAGTTTTGGCGCTTTTTGATTCAGACTCTTTTTTAGCGGTTTTTTTGGCTTTAACTGCAGCTTTCTTTACTTTCTTGCCTTTTCGGTCAGCCACGGTTTCTTGTTTTTTAGTGCGCTCTTCGAATTTTTCTACACGGCGGGCGGTGTCTACCAAGCGCTGGGTGCCGGTGTAAAATGGATGGCATTTACTGCATAATTCTGTGCGAATCTCAGCCAAAGTACTGCCGGTAACAAAAGTATTGCCACAGGCGCAAGAGACTACAGCTTCAGCGTAATATGTTGGGTGAATATCTTGTTTCATACGTAAAACTACATAAATCTTTAAAGTTTCTTGAATATATCATAAAGTGTTTGGCGTGTCAATCAGGCTAGCTCCTCATGTGCTTATCCTACGATATCGTTGACATTCTGCCGGTGATTTACTAGTATTTATGCGCGATTTTATCGAAGTGGAAAGAAAGCAGCTGCCTTGTTTTCTTGCCACTTTGAACAAAATAAGTGGTAGAAAGAGGTATTTTGATGGAAGAAAATACTGATGTAGATCCTAAATTTTACCTGTCTATTTCACAAATAGATGATAATAAAAAGAGAGGGAATCCATTTAACAAGCCAGTTCCTTTTACTCCCAGCGGAGTCCATATATTGGGCCGTGCTATTTGTGAGTGTGATTTAGTAATTAGAGACCTCGAGATTTCCGCACAGCACATGCTATTGGTTGTAGATGCTAAGGGAATTTTCATTCGTGACATGAATAGCACGAATGGCACGGAATTAAACGGAGTAAAAATTCAAAGCGGGCCGGCGCCAGCAGATCAGCCATTTGTGCAAGTACAAGTAGGGGATGTGATAAGAATTGGGTGTACAGAGATAGTGGTTTGTAAGGAAAAAATAATTTGTATGGAACAAGATGAAGAAGGTGATATGGTGATTATTAGTTAAAATCAATCTAGAATTTTAAAATCGCTCGTGTGCCTTATAGTGCTTATAAATTTTGTAAGCACCATAAGCGAGCGATTTTTGTTTTTTATAGGGTTCATGTCAAACTATTGACAAAATGCGTTTTCTTTAATAAAATAATCTGTTTTCTATTGCTTATTGAGTTTTAGCTATATAGAGCCTAATGAATAGTAGCCACGGGTCGGAAGACCCATAACCCAAGGAGATAGTCCATGTGTGGTGATCCTGATCGTGATCGTGACCATTTCGCAGCCGCCAGCGCCAGCCAGCAGCGTCCATTCGCCGTTCGTCCCACCTCAACGCCTACCGGTTTCTACTCTCACGAAGTGAGGAGATCGGTCATGGAAGTCCAGGGGGGCATTGAGCACCTGCTCGGCATGTACCGGGCAGGCATGGAGGCGGAGGCGGCGCTCCGCTCGATGGGGATTGACCCCAACAACCCCAACAAGGGGACTGAGCAGACCCCCGCGAAGCGTGAAGCTCGTCTGCTGTCCAAGGGCGACCGCCTCGATGGGCGGGTCATTGGCCTGCGGAACGGGAAGAGATGGAAAGTCGTGCTGGATGGGGTAGAGGGGAACTATGAGGCATGCATCTACCCGCGTGGTGATGCGCGGATGGATATCGGGAAGGGGGGTCGTGTGCGCCTGGTCGTGAGTCATGTTACGCGTCTGCAGCGCACGACCCAGATCGAGCTCGATCTGGTGGGTGTACTGTCGCGCTAGACGCGGCACAGGACTCGGTGTTCTTTTGAATAGCGACCTTCGTCGCTAACAGCCGAGGCGTGTTGCAGGTCACCGCTTCATGACCTCGGCTCTGGAAAAAACAGTTTTTCAAAATGAAGAACTGTTTTTTTTAATTCACTCTTCACCCTTTAACTATTGCAAAAAATCAAATTATGGTATACTAGTTTGTACTTTTATCAATTTTCTTCATTTTATGAACGAAAATCCTTCTTCGCCTTTAAAATGGTATCAAAAAGGCTGGAGCGTCCTTCTTTTTGGTTTTATTTTATTGGTTGTGGGCATTATCGCTTCTTTTGTTGGCATCACGTTTCACTACTGGTGGCAAATCAAACACGGCGGAGCCCACTCTTTATCTTCCCAGTTTACCTCCCCATACTTTACAAAGTCCGTAAAAAATGCTACATTCATTGACTCCTCCAAAGTAGACCGCAATCTCATCGAACAAGGAGACCACCAGTTTGCGGGCTCAACCCAACCTAAAATAACCATTGTTGAATTCGCTGATTTTAAATGTCCTTTTTGCCGAGAGTCTGTTCCTATTATCGACCAGATAATCCAAAAATATGGCAATAAGGTCAAATTAATTGTCCGTCATTTTCCAGCCGAGTCGCTCCATCCAGGAGCGACAAGGCTAGCGGAAGTGGCGTACTGTGCGGGTAAACAAGGCCGTTTTTGGCCTGTTTATAAATATCTTTACACCAACCAAGACAATATTTCCGATATCGTATCGGCCAAAGAGGTTCAAGACATTGCCACAGCCAATGACTTGGATCAAAAAAAATTGCAAACTTGCATGGATGCTCCTGGAACAACAATCGCCATTAATAAAGATTATGCCGATGGGTTTAATTCTGGAGTTCAGGGAACGCCAACATTTTTTGTAAATGGGGAAGCGGCGACGGGGGTGATTAGCTGGAATATTTGGGAAGCTTTTATTAAAAGTATTTAAAATAATTTTTTCAAATTAGATTTCAAAGTTTCAACTTTATGCAAGAACTAATCAAAATAAAAGGCGCACGCGTACATAATTTAAAAAACATTAATGTCGAAATTCCCAAAAACAAATTGGTTGTAATTACTGGTTTATCTGGTTCGGGAAAATCCAGTTTGGCTTTCGACACCATATATGCCGAAGGTCAACGTCGCTATGCAGAATCAATGTCTTCTTACGCTCGCCAGTTTATTGAAACCAGAGACAAACCAGATGTTGATGCTATCGAGGGTCTTTCACCAACGATTGCGATTGATCAAAAAATTTCTACCCAAAACCCACGCTCAACTGTAGGAACCGTTACCGAAGTTTATGATTTTTTGCGTCTTCTTTTTGCGCGTGCTGGCCAACAATATTGTCCAAATTGTCACATTGTAGTAAACGTAAAAACATTTGGCGAAATCTCAGAACAAGTTCGTAAATTAGCCCGTACTTCACAAGAAGTGACAGTTTACTCTCCGATTATTCGTGAAGGATTCGTAGATAGGAAAAATTTAATCGACCGTGTAGAGAAGTCGGGTTACGAATGGTTGCTCATCAATGGGCAAAAAATTAAAATTAATGACTTGGTGAAATTTGAATTTGAAAAAGATAAAAAATATACTGTTGAAATTTTTATTGGCAGTATTTCAGATATTAAAAAACAAGACCCAACGAAGATGGTGGAAACCGCTCTTGAGTTGAGCAATGGCCTGGTGGTGGTTTACGCAGATAAAAAAAGCACGCTATATTCTACTATTGGAATCTGCAGCAACTGCGGACTATCCATGCCGGTAGTGGATATGCGCAGCTTTAGTTTTAATAGTCCATATGGAGCCTGCCAGCGCTGCACGGGGCTCGGTATTACCCTTGAAGTTGATCCCATATTGGTAGTTCCAAACCCCCGCTTAACTTTGGCTGAAGGTGCAATACAACCGTGGACCAGAATAACCGGTAATCAAAATTATTATTATAAAATGTTGAATGCACTTTCCAAGCATCATGGCTTTTCTCTGGAAACACCTTTTGCTGAATTGCCGAAAAAGACGGTGGACATGCTTTTATACGGTAGTGGTGAGCAGACCTATGACGTTGATTATAAACATGTTAAGTTTGCAGGTGTAATTCCAGATTTGATGAACAAACATCTTGAAACTGCTTCGGAATATGTACGCAAAGAAATTGAACAGTACATGCGCGAAAAAATGTGTTCCTCTTGTGGTGGCAAACGTTTGCGTCCAGAATCTTTGGCCGTAAAAGTTGATGCGTACAACATTGCGGAAATTTCAAGCATGAGCATGGAGCAAATCAAAGAAATTCTAAAAACAAAATTAAAAAATACCAAAGTAGTACAACTCTTAATCCGCGAAATCGTACCTCGATTAGAAAACTTAGAACGAGTAGGTTTGGGATACTTAAATCTGGACCGATCCATGAATACGCTTTCTGGTGGTGAAGTAACACGTGTGCGTTTGGCAACGCAACTCTCATCTGGTTTGAGCGGGATTATTTATGTACTGGACGAACCATCTGTTGGTTTGCATCCTCGTGACAACAAAAAATTGATCGAAACGCTCAAATATTTACGTGACCTTGGCAATACAGTTGTGGTAGTTGAGCACGATGGAGCGATGATGCACGCAGCTGATTACCTCGTTGATATTGGGCCGGGAGCTGGAGTATATGGTGGTAAGGTTGTGGCCACGGGTACATTAGCGGATATCAAAAAAATTAAAAATTCTTTGACCGGTGATTATTTATTCGGTCGTTCGAATTTAGGCTTGATCAAAAAGAATGCGAAAAGGGAGGTAGACAAATGTATTAAAATTGTCGGTGCTAAAGCACACAACTTAAAAAATGTTTCCGTAGAAATTCCGCTCGGTCGCTTGGTTTGTATCACTGGTGTGTCTGGTTCGGGAAAATCTACTTTGGTCATTGATATTTTGGGTAAAGCCTTAGCTAAATATTTTTATCGTGCCAAAGAAGAACCTGGTGAGCATACTAAAATTGAAGGCTTAGAATTAATTGATAAAGTAATTACCATCGATCAGTCACCAATCGGTCGGACACCTCGTTCGAACCCTGCTACATATACCGGAAT
>DALYEE010000015.1:3558-8215 GCA_031972655.1 Candidatus Magasanikiibacteriota bacterium | reverse complement strand
GATCCGTGATTTATTTGCCGATTTGCCTGAGGCTCGCATGCGCGGATATGATGCGGGTAAGTTTAGTTTTAATGTTAAAGGTGGGGGACGATGTGAAGCATGTTCTGGTGATGGGTATACACGCATCCCGATGCAATTTTTAGCAGACGTGTATGTTGAATGTAATGAATGTGGAGGACTCCGCTATAACCGCGAAGCACTGGAAGTACATTATCGAAACAAAAATATCGCGAATGTGCTCAAAATGACGGTAGAAGAAGCGTTTAAATTTTTTACCGATATTCCATCGATTTCAGACAAACTAAATGTTTTGCGTGATGTTGGTTTGGGCTATATTGAACTTGGTCAGCCAGCAACCACACTTTCTGGTGGTGAGGCACAGCGTATCAAGTTAGCGCAAGAGTTGGCTCGCCACTCAACAGGTAAAACTCTTTATATTTTGGATGAACCTACCACTGGTTTACACTTCGAAGATATCAAACGCTTGCTGGAAGTATTGAATCAACTCGTTGCCAAGGGTAATAGCGTATTATTGATTGAGCATAATACCGAAGTGATCCGTTCATCGGATTGGGTAATTGATTTGGGACCTGAGGGTGGAGCAGGTGGTGGACAGATTGTTGCTACAGGTACACCAGCGGATTTGATCAAGTCACAAAAAGGCGCAACTGCCAAATATCTATAATAATAAAACAAAACTAAAAATCTCCCCCGACGTACGTCGGGGGAGATTTTTTTGTTAGGAAGTTTTATTTGATTTCTTTCATTTTTCTCTTGAAGTCACCGGTCAAATAATTTAGTTTCGCGCGGCGAACTTGGAACCGTCTCACAACCTCGATTTTGGCGATGATCGGTGATCGTAATGGGAAGATTTTTTCTACTCCAATTCCTTCGGATACTTTGCGAACGGTCATTGTGGCACCCGGCTCTTTGTGGTGGCGGATGGCCAAGATGATTCCTTCAAAAATCTGGATACGTTCTTTTTCTTCACCTTTAGTATTTAATTCTTTGATTTTTTGGTGAACTTTAACCACCATTCCAGGCTTGAAATCAATAACTTCTTCGGAAGTAGTAGTTGTTTCTTTCACTTGCTGTGCGGCTTCGGCCATATAGTTAGCTAAACTTAGTTAATCTAGGGGTTTTTAAGGGTACTCGTTTGAGAACCCTAAAGTGGTCACATTATAGCCCAGGATATTTTTTTTGTCAACCTTGAAGTATCAGGTATCTGGTATTAAGTATCCGGGTGGCGACCGGTCAGCGCTTTATTTTGGGTTACGGCTACTTTTTGGCTGGAGATTTAGCTGGTTCTGGGGTGCCGCCGATAATTTCTTGTTTTTGTTTACAGCGTTCGATAGCAGACTTGAATTTCTCAGTTTCGTCGTCAGTTAGGGCATAGAGCAGGCCATTTTTGAAGGATTCGATTGCCTTATCGAATAATCCTTGGCGCTCGTATAAAAAGCCAAATTCGCGGTGAATAGAGGATTTGTTGATACCAAGTACAGTGAGTGCTTTTTGCAGGTGCTTTTCCAACTCTTGGTTTTTTTCGAGAGTAGAGAGCAGAATTGCCAAGTTGATATAAATAGCAGGATACTCGGGAGAAAATTCTAGGGCTTGGCGGTACAATTCTTCGGCTTTTTTGTAATCTTGGTATTTGGTTTCATAGAGCCAACCAAGATGGTTGTAAGCCCGGCCAAATTTGGGGTCTAGGGTGATCGCTTGGCGAAGCATATCTTTGGCTTCAGCAAACATCCCTTCTTTGATTTTTTGATCAGCTTGGAAAAAGAGACTCTCTACTTGTGAATTGGAATTGTCCATAGTTGAAAATTAGAATGTATAAAAATAACTAAGTTATTTTTTCAAAAAATTTATTTGGTGTCAATCTTTAAATTTTTCTCAATAATACTCTTTATTTCTTGAATAGTTTTTTTAATTTTACCTTCTTGATTGATAATGATATGTTCAAAAGATTTACTTTTTTCAATTTCCATTTCCGCAGTTTTTAAACGAATTAACAATTCTTCCTCGCTTACATCACCACGTTTTTTTACGTGCTTTACAAGCTGATCAACAGATTCTGGTAGAATAAATATGGTTACGTATTGCCCTGGAAATTCTTTTTTAATTTGCTCTGCACCTACAACGGTAATGTTGCAAAGAATAGGATGATTTTTTAAGGTATCTAAGGTTTCCTTTTTGGCAGTACCGTAGAAGTTCCGGTTCACTTCAGCGTATTCTAAAAGTTCATTATTTTTTATTTTATTTTTAAATTCATCAGGAGTTATATGAAAAATGATTTTGTCTTCGATGGCTGATGGACGAGGCGGGCGAGTGCTGTAAGTGGTGCTAGGTTTTAAATTCGGGATTAATTTGAAAAGCTCTTTGGCAATAGTGGTTTTACCAACCCCGGTGGGGCCTGAAATAATAAATATTTTATGCATACTATTTCAGCAGCGTTAAAAATTCAGTGAGTTTTGTTGGTAATTTTGAAGTGAAAGCCACCATGTTTCCATCTAGATCTTTGAAGCCAAGGCTGTTGCAATGTAAAAATAAGCGACCTAATTTTTTATCCCACATGGTTTTGCGTTTTTTTTGAGTATAGAGAGGGTCGCCAACTACGGGATGATTGTATGCTAATAGATGAACACGAATTTGGTGCATACGCCCTGTGTGAATTTTTACACTGAGCAAAGTGAAGTTGATAAATCTTTGTTCCACCAAAAATTCGGTCTTGGCTTCTTTTTCACCAGGGTTTAATGGTGACAAATCATCGGAACCTTGGAGAGTAGTAAGCGGGCGAGCGGCCATGCGATCGTTGGTTTGCGAGCGGGCGATAGGAAAGTTTATTTCGTCTTCATCTTTTGCAACGCGACCATGAACTAAAACCGTGTATTCTTTTTCTACTGTTCGTTTTTTAAATTGCGCCTTTAAATGTTTGAACATTTTTGGTGTTCGAGCCACAACCAACAATCCAGAGGCGTCTTTATCGAGCCGGTGCACAATTCCGGGTCGAAGAGGATTTTCACCAACTTTTTTTAATTCCGGATATTTTTTAACTAGCAAAGTGGAAAGAGAGTTTTTTTCTCCGGCCATGGTGGGGTGGGTGAGTAGGCCAGTTGGTTTTTCTACCACCAGATAATCGGGTGTTTCCGCAATGATTTTGAGTTCAATTTTAGGAGTAGTAATTTTTTCTTTAATTCTAGAAATAATATTTTTTGGTTTTTCAACTTCTTTCAAACTAGTGTCATAAGAAATAACATCATTTACTTTCAACATGTTCCCAGATTTTTGAGCAACTTTTCCGTTGATCAAAATAAGTTTTTGTTCAATCAATTTTTGAACTTGAGAACGTGTAATATTCATTTCTTCCGATAAAAAAACATCCAAACGAGGTTTGTTTTTTTCGGCAGTTACCGTGAATTTTTGGATATTTTTAGCCATAGATTTTCATAACTATAGCTTAAAAGCGCTGAAAACTCAAGCCCGAGAAGCAAAAACACCCCTGTGCGGAGTGTTTTTGTGTTCTGGAGTATGTTTTATAATGCTTTAACTGCCTTATTTTGGATCAGTTGGTCAACTTCTTCGTTGCCTTCAGGAAAGGCGAAATTGTAGCGGGCTGGTAAGGCAAAGACGTATTTGGTGTTTCTGGCTAGTTCGCTTGGTAAAACTGGTGCAGCTGTATCTAGATGAATGGTACCAGCTTGGAGGTCATCCCATTGTTTGATAGTAAAAACCAGAACGGGGATGTCTTGGCGCTTCACCTGCGCGGTCCATTTTGGGTGGCGGATACTAAGTTTTGGACCTTCGGTTGATTTGATATTTTGGGTTTGATCTTTGTTAAACACGAACCCTTCCCATTTTTCTGTGATAATTTTGTATCCTTTCCAGGTTTGAGGTAGTTCTACGGTAAACCCGTATGCGGTATTCTTATAGGTTAGAAAAGTGGCTTCTGGGGTGGTAGTTGGAGGGTTGTTTGTAGTGGTAGTAGGAGTCCCTGGGGTTGTGGTTGGTTCTGGGTAGGTATAATCGGTGTCTGAGCAACCTGCTCCGGCTAAAACTACGATGGCTAAAACACTTGCTAGATACCCGATGTGTTTTTTCATAGGTTTGTGTTTAAGAGTAAAAATATTAGGACTCGCATCCTTTATTTGTCCGATAAGTTAATACTAGCTCATTTCAATCAAAGTATCAATTTAAAATTAAAAAAACGGGAATCGCGTGATGCGAATGCCCGTTACGATACGAATAGCCAGGCTGTGGACGCGATGATCCAGCTTGCTTCATTTAGTGTTTCGCTGGTTGCCAGCCAGATGCGGTTACGATCCCAACCTGCTTCTCGAACCATGAAATAAATTTGGCCGATTCGAATAAGAATGGTGAAGTGGCCCATAATCACTGATAAGCCAGGTGTTCCTGAAGCGCCTTCGGCCAGGAATTTCCAGGCTAGGAGTAATTGTGGTACAGATTTGTAGGCAATGGCGAAGAGTCCTTTTGCCATTGGATCGGATATTTTTTTGTGCTGTATTGCGATTGCTGCCAGCACGATGGCTGTAAGAATGCCAGTCGTTAGTAGTTGGATGGTTTCTTTATCATTCCATCGATATGCTTGGTTTGTGCCGGTCGCAACAAAGACCGCTGAGATAAGTACAAACCAGAGGGT
>DALYEE010000015.1:0-3548 GCA_031972655.1 Candidatus Magasanikiibacteriota bacterium | reverse complement strand
CGAGTTGTTCGACTAGGCGAAGCCCGGTGAGCGCCGACGCCCAAAGCCAAATGGAACAATAGGTAAGTGGCCACCAAACCAAATTGCACGAGACTAGAACCTTTCACATCGTGTAGGGAGCGCAAGAAATATGCTCCACAGAAAACTAGCGCACCGACAATTTGGATTACAAATAACAGATCTGCGATTATCTTCTTGGGGCGCATGCAACCCTCCTTTGGTTTTCGGTTCAAAAGAGCTTGGTGCGTCCAGATGGGATCGAACCATCGACCCCTGCCTTATAAGGGCAGTGCTCTAACCACTGAGCTATGGACGCATTTTTATTTTTTCCTCTCTAGTAATTATAAGGGCAGTGCTCTAACCACTGAGCCTGCCTACCGGCAGGCAGGCTACAGGCGCGGGTAAGACATGTGAGTTGCTAAGGTTGTGATTGGGTGTTTACAGCCTTATTTTGATGTTCAGACTATAACATACTAACTTATTTTTTCAAGTGTGGTGGGGTTGTCAGGGGGGTATAGAATTGCTAGAATGCCAGTAATATATGAATTTCAATACCCGTCTTTTTTTCAAAATTAATAGTCTAGTTGGCAAGAGTAAATTTTGGGATGCTTTTGGTCGTGCTGGGGCAGAATGGGTGGTTGTGGCCATGTTGGGGTGGTTTTTTACTGCCGCGGCCTCTATTGCTTTGCCCGACTGGTTTTTGCTTGCCAAACAAGTAGGTTTTTTGGGTGTAGTGTTAAGTTTGGCGTGGCTCACCAACAATATTATCGGCTTGGTAGTTAAACAATCCCGGCCGTATGTGGTGTTCACCCAAACCAAAGTGCTTATCGATCCGCCACCACACTTTCCTCACAAAACATTCCCTTCCGACCACACTACCTTGGCATTGTTGGTTTTCTTGGTAGCAGTTGCTTTGCATTTACCATGGAGCGGGGGGTTATTCTTTTTGGCTCTCTGGGTGGCGTGGGGTAGGGTTTTTGCGGGAGTGCATTACCCGAGTGATGTGGTGGGAGGAATTATCGTAGCGATAATTTTTAATGAAATAATTCATTTTAGTCTTTTGCCGTTGTTTTTGTATGTTGTGGAAAATTTTAAGTAAAAAAACTGCCTTTGCCAATCGTTGGCGTACTATTGAAGAATGGAAAATGCAAACGCATACCAACGAGATTTATGATTTTTATATTACCAAAGAAGAAGAGGTGATAATGGTGGTTGGTCTTACCGCTGATAAAAAAGTTTTGATCATTCGCCAATATTATTTTGCTCTGGAAGAAAAGTTCCCTGCTTTTGTAGCGGGAATTGTGGACGCTGGCGAATCTACGCTTGCGGCGGCGGAGCGTGAATTGAAAGAGGAAACGGGCTGTACTGCCAAAGAGTTTGTTTATTTGGGAAAAGCAGTAAAGGGAAAATATACTACCAGCCATTTTCATTTTTATGTAGCATTGGATGTGGAGCAAAATGCCAAACAAGAATTGGAAGCGGTAGAAGATATTGATGTGGAATTTATGGAGTATGCGGATTTTAAAAAAATGGTTGAAGCGCAAGAATTTCCCGATGCCTTTGCCGAACTTTTGGCGTATCGACTTTTTTATTATTTAGAAAATTCTAAAAACATATGAACGCAATTATTGTGTGTGGCGGGCTGTCTACTCGCCTGGGAGAAATTACGAAAAGTATTCCCAAAGTTTTGCTGGAAATAAAAGGTAAGACAGTTTTGGATTGGCAGCTGGAAAAAATAAAAGAATTGGGAATTAACCATGTAGTGTTGGCGGCCGGGCATTTGGCGGGTGTGTTGAAAGAAATTGTAGGAACGCATCGAAATGGAATGGAGATAATTTACGCGATCGAACCAGAGCGTCTCGGGACTGGTGGGGCCACAAAGTACGCCTGGAGTCTTGCGCCATATCCAGATAAACCAGCAGTGATTATCAATGGTGATATTTTAACAACCGTACCATTGAAAGATATGTTACAGCGATTGAAACCAGAAAGTGAAGGAATAATTTTGGCTGCAAAAGTTCCTGATGCTTCAACGTATGGCACGCTGGAGTATGATGAGAATTTTCGTTTGAAATCATTTAAAGAAAAAGAGGGGATTAAAAAACCAGGATTTATCAATGGTGGTTTTTATATTTTTACTCCTCATGCCAAAAAGCATTTTCCCGAACAATCAAGTTTTAGTATTGAATACGAAGTTTTTCCGAAGATGCAAAATTTGGATGTGTATGAATCGGATGATCCGTGGATTGATATTGGAGTGCCGGAGAGATTGGAGTGGGCGAGGGAGAAGTGGGATGAAAATATTTCTTAGATTATGCTTCAAAAATATACTCAAACAACTTATGAAACCTGTCTAGCTTGTTGCTTGCTTCAAGCGGTAGCTAGAAAAAAAACTTTTAAAATAAATCAAAAGTTAGAGTTAGATTGTATTGTACACTCGATGAAATTTAGCAAAGCAGATTTTGTTAGTGGGCACTTAGATTTTATCGCCAAAAAATTTAATGTAAAAATAAGAAGACTGGTAGAGAACGAGGTATATTTTAATTTTCTCAATAAAATTAAAACATCATCTAAAATAAAAACTGAGTTGGCACCAATAAATTTAAAGTTTATTGATGCTCTGTTGAAGCAAGGAGATTTTCCGATAATTTATATAGATGCATTCTATTTGTTTAAGGTAATACACTCACCTCATTTTGTAACTGTGCTCGGTAAAAAGGACAGTAACTATAAGATTTTCGATACCTGGGATGGAAAAGAAAAATTAATTGACAAGAAAATATTAGCCAAAGCAATTTCTGCTTTAAAAAATCATATAAAATTAGGCGCGCAAATTTTGATTGTTTAAATTCAAAATATATTGCTATGTCTCACATTATCAAAGACTTTAAACCTTTTGTTGGCCAGCATTGCGAAACAACCGCCACAGGTTCGCTTTTAAAACAAATAGGAATCGAACTGTCGGAGCCGATGCTTTTTGGTTTAGGTGAAGGTTTGGGTTTTATTTTTTGGAACATGAAAATAATGGATTTTCCATTCATAGGCGGAAGAATCAAACCGGAGCAACTCACCAAAAATATTGCTGAAAATTTAAATTTGAAACTTGATGTTCAAGAAACATCTTCACCTAAAAAAGCTTGGGAAAATATTGTGAACCAGATCGATAATGATATTGCAGTTGGTTTAAAACTGGATAGCTATTATTTAGATTACTTTACCAAGAAGGTTCACTTTGCCGGGCATTGCGTGGCGATGTACGGTTATGATGAAAATTACGCATATTTGGTGGACACCAAACAACAGGGCGGTAAAGTAAATGCAACTTTAAAAAATCTGGCTTTGGCTAGAAGTGCTAAAGGCCCCATGTCTTCAAAAAATTTAAGCTATACAATTCGCGACGTTAAAAAAGGCTTTGATTTAAAAAAAGCAATTACTACTGCTATAAAAAACAACGCCAAAGATTTTCTTAATCCTCCCATAACAAACATAGGTTACAAAGGTATTGCGAAGGCTAGTGGAGAAATTAAGAAATGGTTTAAAAATAGTAA
>DALYEE010000014.1:14482-17358 GCA_031972655.1 Candidatus Magasanikiibacteriota bacterium | reverse complement strand
AATGAGTCATACTTGTGGTTGTAATAGCAAAAATTATCCGATAATTCACGACGAACGATGAGCTCTTCCAAAAATGCTTCTACATCTTTTCTGTGCTCTGAGCGATATTTTGAAACCTCCAAAGCAACCCGCTGCGCAGAAAGCTGACCAAAATGTAAATACGGCGACAAACCCGATTGACCATGTAAATTTGGATCATTGCGGTTTTCATCATATCCGCGTAACCTTTTTTTTATAAAATCTTTTAAAGCCAGGTGTGCGGCATTTTCACCAGGGGTAATCCAATCAACTTCCTCTACTGTTGAATCGATTTTTAAAGAAGAATATATTTTTTTCCAATGTATTTCTGAAGAGGGAAAATCGATTTTGTGTGCTTGGGTTTTAATTTTTGGGAATTCTGTTAAAAATTCAGGTAGCAATTTATGTATTTTTGGCCTAATGGTGTAAGCGCCGTATTCTTGTTTATTGGAAGTAAAAGTACACGGCACAATATTATGCGCGTCTACTTCATAAAACGCACAGTTTATTTTTTTACCCAACGTTTCTTTCCATGTTCTTTTTATTTTTAATGGATCAAAATCTGTAACTACTGCCCCGGCTTTTATTTTCTTGGTAAATTTTTCTAGTTCATCTGGTGGATTACCAAGCAAAATGCAAAACGGAATATGTAGTTTTTTTAATTTGCTTTCGACTTCTTCCAAACCTTTGAGCATGAATCCATATTGGCGCATGGTAGCACCCAAAAATTCTGGCACCAAACAGAAAACAACCACCAATGGCTGCTTTGCCTCCAGTGCTAATTCTTGAGCATACAAAAAAGCCCAGTTATCTTCTGCTCGTTGGTCACGGCTCATCCAGTAGATGATTGGCCCGTTGGTTGTTTTTTTGTGAATAGAAACACTAACACGTTGGGAATTTTTTTTCATATGTTAACGTTTAGTATAGCATAAAAAATAAAAAAAATGGCCATCATGCCATATTCAACTTTGCTTTTAAAATAATATTTTTAACAAACTTTTTTGCCCCCGCCCGTGCACAAATGGCACGGGGCGGAGACTGGCTTAAGACACTAAATTTTCTTAATACTTACTGGCCCAAATTCGTGGGGCCAATGATATGGCTGAATTCGACGCCAGCAGCGCTGGTGCCGACAATCTGGCACTTGTAAATTCCGGGAGCAGCCGTAAAGGTCACCTTGCCACTCGAAGCTGGCAAAGGAGCCGAAAGGGCTACGTCAACCGAAGCTTTTTGCTTTCCATTTTGCACACAACGAAGAGATCCGCCAGTGATTTGAACAGCTGGGCCATTGAAGGTCCGCGCTTCCCAAGTCACAACGTGTGGGCTGGTAAACGAAACCAACTGCAAAAAGATGTGATTGGTGTTTGACTGGGTGAACTGGCACCCGTCGTCAATCATACCATTGCAGTCATCATCACTACCATTGCAAGTCTTTCCTTCATCAACGGACTTCGACTGGCTACCACCCGGCTCAACCGAGCAGGTGCCATTTACCATCAGGCCAACGGCAGTCGCGCAAACGCCATACTGGCCACGGCAAGTCAAAGTACCACTGGAAGCCATATCAGGACCACCGCCAATCGGGCCGGTGGTCGTATTCGAGCCGCACGCAGAAGCGGCGGCGAGAGAAAGAGCGAGAAGAAGTGAATTCATATGATTTTTCATCATGGTTGAATCCTCTCTGGGAAATCTATAAAAGACTCCCTACCGACCCCCCTTGAGTTGCAACGCAACAGATCCCGGTATAGCACCTTTTATAGCTGACCAACTTTTTTAAAAGTATTGATCATCAAATTTGATTTACAAAGTGTAATTTTTAATCTGGTTTATGTCAAATGAAAATTTGTGGATAACTTTTTTAAATAGTTAAACCTCCCCATTTTAAATAAACCAAAAAATATTATTTTTTTATTTTTTGAATACTACTATCGAATAAACGGCCAAACAGATCAGTTAGGTGAGGCACCAACTCTTGGCGATTTTCTGCATAATTTTGATTAGGAATATCAACCAGCACTGCGCCCATGCAACGCTCTACCAGATTCATATTAAATTTTCGCTCAAAATCAGGATCTTGTTTTATAGCCTCAACTGTTTTGTATTTTTCCACCCATTCTTGGAGATATTTTTCTATCTGATCTATGGTTACGGATGTATCACGCACACTCTTTATTCCTGCCCACAGATGAAATGTGGTGTCATAGTATTCCGGACGATAAGACCAAAATAAATTTGACATCAATACATATTCATCCGGAGATACTTTGCTAATATCATCATAAGTCAAATGGCCATGCATAAAATCCATAGACATCGAAGGAAGGTGGTCTTTAGCAGCAGCAAGAAATCGCTCTAACATTTCTTTCTTCGGATCAGTCAAATCACCTTTACTTTCGGCAATTTTACTCCATTTCAAAACGCGTCTGGTGGCAAAATCTAAACTATTTTGCTCATCAGGAGTTTTTTCAAAAAGCGGTTTATGTAAACACTCAGCGCGGTATTCTTCGTAAAGCTCTACAAAATCTTGCATTCCAGCAGCAGAAGCAAAAGGAGGTTGGTAAATTTTTGTCCCGCCCACTTGCTCTTGTAAGAGATAACCGTACTCGTCTTGCTCATTCCATTTTTTTCCACTATATATACGCGGTAATCTGACACGCTCGCTCGTATTTTGCGCGTTAAAACTATTTACAATATCTATTTCATCAACTTCTGGTTTGAGCCCTTGAATTTTTAAAACAGCTGGATTGTTTTCATATTTTCCACCGTAAATTAAACTGCCGACTTTATTTGCGTCATATATCTTTCCCCGGAAAATTTCTTTTTCTGGAACAAAACCAGTTTCAGCTACAATGCGATCC
>DALYEE010000014.1:10685-14472 GCA_031972655.1 Candidatus Magasanikiibacteriota bacterium | reverse complement strand
CAGTTTCTTGCACAATTTCTCCCAATACTTCCTTTTCTCTATCAGCAAAATTTGGTTGATCAAAATATTTTTCTGTGATGCGGTTGCTCATACAATGTTGGATTAGAACAGAAACTCTGTTCTCTTAGAATCAATGATCACAAAGCCTTCTTCTTGCTTTTCAAGCTCTACCCAACCACAGTCCCCATACTCTACTTCACCTTTCTTAAGAATATCCGGAACAAAACTCTCATAGGGCCGCCATACCAGACCACAGTAACACTACTATTTTTGTATTATTTCAAGAGCTCTTGCAACTGTCTCCTCAACACTTAAGTGAGTACTGTCAATTTTGGTACTCTCAACAAAGTCTATAGAAGATGTGCAATCTCCCCTTGAAAGTGTTTCCAATAATTTTTCTTCCGAATTCAATTTGTGAAATTGTTTTCTCGAATCTTCTTTCACTCTCTTTAATAATTGTTCTTTTTCACAGTAGATTTGTATAAATACCACTTCACCCCCATTTGAGGTGACAGTCTGGAGCATACGTTTGATGAAATCATCATCCTTATCCTTCCCATAGACGTAGGTAAAGATAATTGAAATATTTTCCTTTGCAGCCTGCTCAAAAATATCTAATCGAATTTTTTGACTCAATCTGAAAAAATCTGGTGTCCCAAATGTAAATACAGACTTAAGCAAATCTACCGTAAGATGATTGTGAAAAAGCTTATACCCCGTCTTTTCAGATAAAGCTTTCGCGATTGTGTATTTACCGGCAGCGGGCGGACCGTATAAGACTATTAATTTCATATAGTTTGAATTACATTAGGGGAAACCAATTTAAACTATTGATATATTTGCTAAAACTACTTGCGGATATTATCCGCCGTAGCTCGCCCTAAAAACTCCCACCAAACTAAGTGGCAGCAAAACGTG
The DNA here is from genome assembly GCA_031972655.1 of Candidatus Magasanikiibacteriota bacterium. Lineage (GTDB taxonomy): Bacteria > Patescibacteriota > Patescibacteriia > Magasanikbacterales > GWA2-37-8 > DALYEE01. The sequence continues at coordinate 13,554 of DALYEE010000014.1, read as the reverse complement.
CTGCTCGCCTACGCTCCTGCGACGGAGCTTTGGCGAGCGAAGGTCTCCTTCGCGAACCTACTTGCGGACAATGTCCGCCGTAGGTCCGCTTCGGCGGACCGAAGGCGGAGAGTGAGGGATTCGAACCCTCGATACCTTTCGGTATACACGCTTTCCAAGCGTGCGCACTAGACCAACTATGCGAACTCTCCAATTGTTGTTAAATATTTGACTAATGTAACTTTTAAACGAATTCTCAATTCTTTCCTACCATCACTTGTTTTTAAATATTTTTCTCGAGCTAAGGCTTCGATATTTGTAGAATAAGCTTCATAACACAATAAAACCAATGGCCTACGATGATGAGTTGATTTAACTTTTCCTCCATCATGCTGTGATTTCCTATTTTTTAAATCGTGAGTTGATCCGATATAAAAATTCTTATCTCTTAAACTCAATAAAATATAAACATAATGCATATACCCATTAGTTTTATACACACGCTTTCCAAGCGTGCGCACTAGACCAACTATGCGCCCGGCATCCGCCGGGCAGTGGGGCGCATGCCCCACGAACTCTCCAAAACAAAAAAATCCAACTTTCAATTTTCAATTTCCAAAAAGAAAATTGAAAATTGATCATTGAAAACTATTCCAACTAAACATTCTTACGTGACCTTAACCTACCACTAATCTCCATAACAATCAAGCCTAAAACCACTACTAGCATGCCCCACTGTGCAGGAGTTAGTGAAAAATAACGAGCGTCGCCTCCAGCCACATCTTGAATGCGTAAAAAATCTAAGAAAAAACGCACTATTGCATATACAAACACTGACCATCGTATTAGTATTCCCGAACCGATTTTAATTACCTTCGTCTTATACAAAATAAAAAATAAAAAGAAAATTCCAAATCCCAAAAGCGAATCATACAGACCAAGATCATGACGTGCTCCACCAGGATATTTAACTGCCAGTACAAAATTCGACAACGTACCTGGATGGTCATGAATCAAAAAGCAACCAACACGGCCTATTCCCCACCCCAACCACAAACCAAGCGCGCCTATATCCAGATACGGTAAAAAGTTTTTTAAACTTAGTTTCTTTTTTAAAACAAATAGCAAAATGGTCAAAGCTGCCCCAACAAAACCACCGAGCGATGACATTCCCCCATGCCAAAAAGCCACTATTTCTCCAGGATTTGTTCGATAAAAAGAAAAGTCGTAAAAGACAACGTGAAAAAACCTCGCGCCCAGAATTCCACCCAAAATCGACCACAGCGCTAAATCAAAAATAAAATCGGTAGATAGTTGGTATTTTTTTCCAACTTTATAAGTAAACAAAAGTCCACTCAAAATTCCGAGCGCCACCATCAAACCCCAGACTTGAATTGCCAAAGAACCAATCGGGATTACAGTGTATTGAAAATATGGAATCATGTGAGCGAATAATAAGCAGAGGAAGAATTGAGATGAGTAATAATGTCTTCAGGGCGATCTATTACGGAAATAAAATCCTCATCACTTTCACTTATGGTTTTGAAATCAGCATAGAGACTATGGATAAAATCTAGGAGTGGTTGCCAAAATTCACGTCCATAAACAATGGTAGGGATTTTGGAGATTTTTTTAGTTTCTTGCAAGGTTAACAGTTCAAACAACTGATGCAAAGTACCCAAACCTCCGGGGTAAAAAACAAAGGCGCGCGATGGAGCGGTAATAATTAGTTTGCGAATAAAGGGGAAGAAAAAACCAATTGATTTGGTAATATAATTATTCATGCGCTCTTTACCATTTAAACGCATGTTGATACCAACGCTTGTTCCACCATTCTCAAACGCTCCTTTGTTCGCTGCCTCCATAATACCAGGACCCCCACCGGTGATGGTGGTAAATTTAGATTGGGCCAAAATTTTTCCCATTTCATACGCAGCGTTATAATACTTAGTTCCTGGCAAAATATTCTTTGTTCCAAAAATAGTCACATCTTCTTTGATGTTGGTTAAAAATTCAAACCCACTCACTAGCTCGGCCATAATGCGAAAAACATGCCACTCATTTTTTGATCGGCAAAATGGGCTTGCGGAATCAGTGGTACAAACGTTTGGTCGATCTATCGAATCTTTTACTGCTTCGTAAGCTTCTTCGGCAGTTTCGACAATGTGCCAACGATTTATATCGGTTTCAGAAACTGAATGAATTTGACGTGCGGCCTGTTGGCGTAAAAATTTAACGAGTGGTTCCCAAAAAGCTTTACCCACGAGTACGATCGGTGAAGGTTCCATCAAACCTATTTCCATGTAGTCTAAAACTTCAAATAATTCATCGAGTGTTCCGAACCCCCCAGGGAAAAACACAAAGGCATTTGCCGGTGAAGTGAGCATCACTTTGCGGGTGAAAAAATAATAAAACCCGATAGCTTTTTTTACATAGGGATTAATGCGCTGCTCAAAAGGGAGTTGAATGTTCAAACCAATAGATTCCCCATTGGCTTCATAGGCTCCGCGGTTAGCAGCTTCCATAATACCGGGGCCACCGCCAGTGATGGTCATAAAACCATTTTTGGCTAATAATCTTCCTAGCTCCCGAGCGATTTTATAGTACCGATTGTTTGGACCCAAACGTGCGGAACCTAAAATGGTAACTTCTTTTTTTAAGTCACCTAAAAATTGATACCCCTCTACTATCTCGGCCATGATGCGGAAAATCAACCAACTATCACGAAAATTTATCGGCGCGCCTGCAGTTTCGCGTGGACTAATATCAACTGTTTGGTTTTCTTTAACTTTTTCCGCTTCTTTAACCATATAAAAATATTAATGAAAAAGCATCGAATTTTATACTACAAAGAGGTTCCTAAAAAATTTCCAACTTGTAAAACAGTCTT
>DALYEE010000014.1:0-10675 GCA_031972655.1 Candidatus Magasanikiibacteriota bacterium | reverse complement strand
TTTCATTCAAGCGAGCACCGATTATTTGCACACCAACCGGTAAGCCTTGAGAATTTTTTCCAGCAGGAACAGAAATAGCTGGCACACCCGCAAGTGAGGCTGGGCTAACCATTACATCGGCTAAATAAAGCTGCAGAGGATCTTGATTTTTTTCACCAATGCCAAAAGCCGCAAATGGTGAGGTGGGAGTAATTAAAACATCGACTTTTTTAAAAATATCGTCGAAATCTTGCTTAATAAGATGGCGCACAGCCTGAGCTTTTTTGTAATAAGCGTCGTAATATCCCGCAGACAACGCATACGTACCAATAAGAATACGGCGTTTTACTTCTTCGGGGAATCCGGTAGAGCGAGAATCAGCATATAAAGAATACAAATTTTCTTTCGAGACTCTTGTGCCATAACGCACCCCATCTAGCCGAGCTAGATTTGAGCTGTCTTCACAAGGTACGACAATGTAGTAAACGGCAATAGCATATTTGGTATATGGCAAACTAACCGGCATTATTTTGAAACCTTGTTTTTTAAGCCAATCAATTTTATTTTCCACAATTTTTCGGACTTCAGAGTCAATTCCTTCCATTTCAAAATACTCTTTTGGCACGCCGATTGTTAAGTCTTTAGAAATCTGACTTAATGATTCAGCATATTTTTCTACCGGATCTGCAACCGTGGTGGCATCAAGCGTGTCTTGCCCCGCGATAGCCTCCATTACCAAAGCAGCATCTTCTACGGTTTTGGTGATCGGTCCTACTGTATCGAGTGATGATGCCATTGGCATAATGCCATAGCGCGAATTGCGACCGTAACTTGGCCTGAGACCTACTACTCCACAAAAGCTAGCTGGCTCACGAATTGATCCGCCCGTATCTTCAGCAATAGCGTAGATACACATATCATCAGCAACTGAAGCAGCTGAACCACCAGATGATCCGCCAGCCACTTTAGTAAGATCATGTGGATTTTTTACGGCTCCATACATGCTATTTTCATTGCTCGCTCCGTGCCCAAACGTATCGCAGTTGGTTTTGCCAATCATTACCCCACCCTGCTCACGAATTTTTTTTATCACCGTAGCATCAAATGGCGGCGTGTAATTATCCAAAATTTTTGCTGCACCAGTTGAACGAACTTCTTTGGTACAAATCGCATCTTTTACAGAATATGGGATTCCGGTTAAAAAACTCATTTCATTTTTAGCAATCATTACATCCGCTTTTTTGGCCTCCTCTATCGCCTCTTTTTCACTTACCGTAATAAACGCATTTATTTCTCCATTGCGCTCTTTTATTCTATCCAAACAAGCCTCAGTTAACTCTACTGAAGTAAATTCTTTTTTCTTCAAACCCTCGTGGGCTTGTTTAATTGTTAATTTATTTAAGTTCATAATATACTTATTTCAACACATTTTTCTTTTTTTGTTGAATGGTTACTAAATATTTTATCAAAACACCTAATAAAACCATACTACTAATAATCACAAATTGAGAAAATACTAACAAAATAAAAGCGTATTCAGATCCGAACTGACCATCTAAATCTGATATAAAAATTAGGGAATATAAGTAAGTTAGTAAAGGATTAAGTAATACAAGGCACAGAGCGTTTAATTTCCACGAGAGTTTTTTGTAAAAAAATATTTCAAAAAAAATCACAAAAACTAGATACGCTAGAGCCGGATAGATACCCAAAATTAAAAAATCTGTCATATTCTATTCAAACACAGCTGGCACTACCAACTCTTCATCCTCTACTTGCGGCATCTGAGCCAATAAATCTTTAGAGTTACTTTTTGCCTTCACTTCATCTTCACGTATTACCCCTTCCAAACCAGTCACCTGGCTAAGCGGCTCAACATTTTTAGTATCAACTTCATCCAAAATTTTCATATAATCCAAAACTGCCGAAATTGTTTCGGCATAGCGAACTTCCTCATCGGGAGACAAAGACAAACGAGAAAGCTCAGCAATTTTTTTGATTTCTTCTTTAGTTATAGCCATATTAATTTGGTATAGTATACTAAAAAAAACTCGGCCAAGCAAGTATTCTCTAGTTTAAAAATATTTCTTAAACCAACAAATTACCCAGCCAAAAAATTTTTGGTACCAGTTTATACCTCTAAAATCATCTGTAAACAAGCGAGCGCCATTTTTCCAGGTAGATAAAATCAAGCTCAGATCAGTAATCATTTTTTTATCAGTGAAATAAACACCCGATTCTTCATTAGACAAAAAACCACGGGGGGTTAAATTTACACTACCCACCAACCCAAAACTATCATCTACGCACAGCGCTTTGCCATGATTCATTTTAGGTAATAAATACAAATTAGCACCAGCTTTTTTGGTAAGGCGGTAAAAAGCTTGGGCTAAATATTTTAAAGTTAAATGATCGGGGGTTTGCGGAATTAAAATATTTACTTCAACACCTCGCGCGCTCGCCAAAGAAACATACTCCAAAAATTTGGTATCCGGTACGTAGTAGGGTGTCAAAAGAGTAAAGTTTTTTTGTGCCGACATCAAGCTTCGCGAATATAATCTTCTCGCAAAAGATTTTTTCAATGAAAAACCTGGCGAATGAACTATGAATTTAACTCGTTCACGGATGGCTTCTAAGCCGCGAGTTAAATGTGGGTGAAAAAAACGGCGCATAGTTTCTTTATCTCCACCACAGCGTACATAACTTTTGGCAAACCAACGCAGTAGTGGTCGCACAATATTTCCTTCTAATTTAATATGCACATCATCCCACAGCGCACATGTTTTATCGACATTTACGCCGCCCAAAAAAGCAATATTTTCATCAATGATCAAAACTTTGCGGTGATTGCGGATCCACACCCGCCGAAACCAGTTTCCCAAGCGCCATTCGGGGTACAAACGGTTATACCACACAAAACCAACACCTGCATTCTTCAAATCCTTTTCCGCTAAGCGTGAAAGCTTGAAACTACCGACAGAATCAACAACAATTTTAACATCCACACCTTCTTTAGATTTTTTGATGAGTAAATCAATAAACCTTCGACCCACCTCATCATCGCGCAAAATATATACTTCCCAGTAAATTAATTTTTGAGCACTAAGCAAGGCCTGGTACATTGCGTCCCAAGCCTCCGTAGTGGTTTTGTAAAAATTATAACTAAACTTTTCTTTCATGAAGTATCAGAATTTTAACCCAAATAATTTTGACCGAATTTTCCGTTAAATATTAAATCCTTTAAAGGTTTCCTATCTGACGGAGTTTCTCTTTCTTGTAGCGACTCAGGTAAATCCTCTTTTTTTCCAGGTTTACCGATTGCCACCATGGCTTCTACGGTATACTCATCTGGAATTCCGAAATCAGTTTTAGCCTTATCGTAATCAAACCCTTCCATTCCATGCACTACTAAACCTCGTAGCGAACCCTCCAGAGCCAAATTTTCCCAAGCAGAACCGGTGTCAAAAGAGTGGGTACGCGATGGTTTACCGTTGTACTCAAAATTAACATGGGAAATAATAACTACCAAAACTGAAGCATTTTTTGTCCAAGCCTGATTAAATTCTACCATTAAACTAAATACTGATTCCCATTCTGGCGTATTACGTTTAGCGATTATAAATCTCCACGGCTGGTTATTGTTCGAAGATGGTGCCCAACGTGCAGCCTCAAATAGGGGTAAAAATTCTTCATCAGTCAATTCCTCACCTGACATAGCGCGAGGCGACCAGCGATCGGTAAATAGTGAATTAATTTTGTATTCGGTATTTCTCATAACTTATAGGTTAAACCTAAATTTACATCCTACATTTAGGATATAACCTAAAACTAGCAAAGTCAACGGCAAATATACTATAATTTTAAAAGTATTGTCTTCGCCTTTAAAAAATGTTACGATGCTTACTAACTTACATAAAACTTATTTTATTCTATGAAAAAATTATCCTATTTTTTAATTACAGCTACAGTTTTCTTTAGTGGCTTTACTCCTGTTTTAGCAGCGTCTTCCTCCAGCAAAACCGCTGCCCCCACAAAGACCAAAGTCGCGCCATGGAAACCAAAAACACCCGAAGGTTACAAACCCATTAAATGGACCAATGCTTACGGAGTATCAACCTTTATGAAAGCGCCTAGCGGCACTGGATTTATTGACTATTTAACCCTTGTTTATTTACCTTATAACCAAATACAGCTGATTAGCTCCTCTACTCCCCGCATTGAATGGGCTTCTGGCACCCCACCGCTTGATGATGAGGCAATCCGCAACTGGGGTTTTACCAAAATGGTAGCGGAACGAGCTAAAGAAGCCAACCCAAAAGCAACATTTTTTTGGGACATGCCGTTTCACAATGTCACTCTTAACCCAACGGACTTAAGTTTTGCTTTAAAATCAAAAGATAAAAAGGGCACCTACCTCACCAGCGGCAGCAGACCTGAAGACGATATGCTAGAACCAAGAAAATTATTGATTATTAATAACAAAACCGGCTTGGCAACCACAACTGTTTTTGATGAAAATATTTTTAAAACCTCAAAAGCAGATCAGATTTTTGAAGGCTTCGAGCCCATGGTCGTTCCTCGTGGATCTGCTACTACTACTGCCCGACTCTATATTGGCGTAAAAACAAATGGTAAAGAACTTGTAGTTTACTGCAGCCGTGGAGCTTCACCAACGGAAGCCAGTGCTGCTTTACTAGCAGCCGGCGTGCCATTAGAAGGCCAGATTCAAGCAGATGGTGGAAACAGCACAACCTGCGGCTACAATCTTCCAGGGCAATACTTTGTTGAGCCTGGTCGCATGCTTCCACACCTCATGGCGACATTTCCTAAAAAATAAAATTTTTTAGATTCTTTTAAAAATATGAAGGTGTACGAAAAAATTCTACGCCCACTTCTTTTTGCACTAACTGATCCAGAAAAAATTCACAAAACAGCTACTCACTTACTCAAAATAGCGAGCGAAATTAAATTAACCAAGCGCTTCATAACCAAACAATGCACCTACGATGATCCGAGATTAATAACTAAAATTGGGCACATGACCTTGCCCAACCCAGTTGGGCTCGCAGCAGGATTTGATAAAAATATTGATGCGCCACACGCCTACAGCATGCTAGGTTTTGGTTCAGTAGAGTTTGGTTCCATAACCTATGAACAACAATCAGGAAATACCAAACCGCGCTTATGGAGGTTACCCAAAGACAAAGGGCTGATTGTTAATTACGGATTATCCAATAATGGCGCTAAGTGCGCCGCACTACGTTTGAAAAAATTTAGAAAACAACTAGTGGAAGATCGTAATGCAAAAAACATAGACAACAACAACCAACTAACTACAAATTATGGCATAAGCATAGCGCCAACCACATCTATTGCTTTTGATGATATGGCTGAAGATTATGTCAAAAGCTTCGATCTCCTTCTTCCTTATGCGGATTATATTACGCTAAATATTAGTTGCCCCAATGTCGTCAGCAATACTACTACTTCCCAATTAAACTTTATTGAAAAATTACTAAAAACAATTCACCCCAAGCAAAAAAATTTGCAATGTAAAAAAGATATATTTATTAAAATCGGCTCTCACCATAACACAAGCGAGCTGGATCAAATTGTAGAATTATCAAAAACATACGAACTAGCCGGTATCGTAGCTACCAATTTACTAAAACAGCGAGAAGGAACTTCTTTTTATAGCACACCCAAACAACTTGCTCACCCCGGTGGCATATCTGGTACCGGTACAGAATTTAAGCGACCAAACTATTCGCTATCTTTATCAAAAATCAAATGGTAAATTAAGTATCATTGGAGTTGGTGGGATTTTTAGTACAGAAGATGCGTATCGCAAAATAAAGCTAGGCGCGAGCGCTGTACAAATTATTACTGGTTTTATTTACGGAGGACCACTGATTGTTAAAAATATTAACCAGGGTTTAGTGAAATTACTAGAAAAAGATGGACTTAATTCAATTTTACAAGCCATTGGAAAAGATTCTTAAAAAATCGCACTACACACAATAAACGGAAATGACAACAAAAAAACAACCGATCATACTAATGGTTGTTTTGCTTTTAAAGTATAGTTGATAGATAAAGTTGGGAGTCGAAATCTGTCACAGTGCGGTGACCACGTCCGGGCGCTCCGGAGGTGAACTTCGGACGTGTGATTTCGACTCCCGGCTCGAAGGTGATTTTTTCACCCACCAGCTGGAAAACGAATGCTTCATTAAAATTAAACTCTCATAGTTTAATTTTTTTGTCAACTTACGTTTAGTAATAAATTGACAAAAAAGCTAGTAATCTGCTAATTTAAGCGAACAGAAAAGGAGTTACCATGAAAAAAAACATCGTCGCTTATACCAAAAAATTTTTCAACCTAATAGTCCTTTTTATTAAAATGTGTTTTGCACCACTAGTAATGCTAATCTTTAGCATTATTCATTGGATAGTTACCAAAAATGATTTTAATTTTGTAACTATTCTGCTTTGCTCAGCAGTGTGGTTTCCATCTATTTATTGGATAAATCGGCAAAAAAATAATAGTACTGACCAATCAACAGCTGGGATTGATGAGATGAGCTTTGACAGTTTGTATGGTTTCCGATTTGGCTATTGGATGATTTTTGCGATAAGCACAATCGTGTCGTTCATTCTTACGGTTTTTTAAAAAACCCAAATCAAAATCTCCCTGAACTTTCCAAGATCGGGGCAATAAAAAAGCAGCTTTTTTCAAGGCTGCTTTTTTGAATAAATTAATTTTATCTTTTCTTCTCTCGACAATCGTTTTAGTTTGGCCTCTCGGCTACGCGCCTTACCCAAAGTACTCAACTCTTCTTGATATCGAAGTATTACCGGTCGGCGAATTTTTGTATAATGTGCACCGGACTTTAAATGGTTGTGCGCGTGAATTCTTTTGGACAAATCATTTGTTGAGCCGATGTACAATGTTTTATCGGAGCATTCTAAGATGTAAACAAAGTGGGGCATAAAAAATTTTGTATAAAAAATTTTCGATCTTCTTTTAGCCACAAATCAAATGACCAAAAGAAGTTTGGGAAAAGCAGTTCTTATAAGCTTTTCCCTTCATGTAATTTCTACGTCTATTCTACATTCTCATACAAATCTTCGTCACAATATACGACAGTTGGTAGAGAGGGCAGATCATGCACGATTTCTCCACCTCGATAATAGAGACCTACGAACGTGAACCCGTCTGGTAGACCACCTAATCGTTGAACACCCAATTCGAGTGATTCTTTCCCAGCTTTCCATCCATCGGGAAGACGTCTTATATGAGGCCGCACCGGTATCCTTCTCTGCCTTTCCGAATCATTAGTTTTTCTGTCGCCACACTGCTTTTTCCTCGGTCGCTTTTCTCCAGCTGGTTCCGCGATAATCTTATACAGCACATCAATAATAACGTATTGTAAAAGCGCACGCAATTCTTCCTCTTTATATAAACCCAATTCTGCCAAGACGCCTCTCGGCATTTCTAGTCTAAAATCGTTGAGTGTCGCCTTAACACGAACCAAGTGTGGCGAAGGCAGCTGAATCACCAACTCCAAATCAACATTCGGAAAATCTTGGGGGTAAAAAATGACTGAACGTAAACCTGCTTGATAAAGAGGGGTAGCGCGAACTTCCAAATGATCTTGACCATCAGGTAACAAGACGCGCCGTGGACGATGTTTTATATCGTCACATTTTGCTCTTTCATCAAGAAGCAAAGCGTCGGCATGCAAACGATACCACTCCATAACCTCGGCTGTCTTACTCAATACTGGTTGATTGTTTGCATCATTGCGTTGTACCCAGTCATCGAAAATTCGTCGCTCAGCCCGCGAAACAGCGACCATCCGCAAGGTCGCCGCTCCTATTGGTTGTTGAAGCGCCGCCATAATACGCTCTTGCGCTCTTTCCATTACTGCACTATCAACGCGATCCATCTTAGTAACCTCGTAGATAACAACCTCCAACTTGTTTCTATTTCCGGCTGTGATCATTGCCATGAGATAGAACCACACATTACCCGCAGCTGCGTTGGTTTGCTGAGCAGCTAGTATATTGCTGAGCCATTTGCGAGCAGGAAAATGTGGTGTGGGAGGGGAAGCAAAACTCATCATGATTATTTGGTATGCTGCAAAACCGAGATTTCCTCGTCCAGCTTGCGGTGGGTCAGTGCTCCCATAGGTCAGCCTGACGTAGTGCTCAAGTAATTCCAAAGCATACGTCATGCTCGTATCAATATTCGCACCTACATAGCGCTCTATTTCAAACCTGATTCGGGCGTGAGTTTCTTCTTGAAGAGTGGTTAAGCCCAACGGCTTCTCTGTTTCCAGATTCCAAAACACATAATATGATACGAACATGAGAAAAACATTGATACGTTTTTGTTGGAATATCTCTTCAGCAAGACGTTTCCAAACACCATCACAGGCAGCTCGATTTTCTTCCCGCTTAGCCTGTAATTTCTCGCCTACTTCCATCATTCGCTTTGCCGCACACACCAGATCAGTTGGCGCGAGCATATACTCCACAATTCTTCTTTCTAGTTGGCGGCGTTTAATCTCGGCAGGATCTTGATAAATTCGCACAACATCTTTTTGCCAATCGTAGGCATCTTTATGTTTTGACATGTCTACCTCCTTGGTAAACCTGGAACAATCTTTTTTATCACATATTTTGGGCTAAGTCAATTTCGAAGTCACCTAAAACCCAAATTCAAATATTTAAAAAACAGGCGTTAATCAACACCGGTCTTTTGAGAGAAAAAAAATTTTATTCTAAAAATTTATCTTTTTCTAAACTCATTTTATTTCCAAGTTCTAATAGTTTTTCTTCTCCAAGAATTTTTTCAACTTTGGGGAACATATCATTTTCCTCTTCTTTAACATGATGTTCAATATTTTCTTTTAAAACCGTAAACTTTGCTGTCCATTCTTCTGTTTGATGATCTTCAGATTCGAGTTGAGCAAGCAAATCTTTTACCACTGCATGTTCCTCGTAAGCTTCCAGAGTAATTTCATGTGTTTCTTTTTCTTCTTTAATGGTCGGATAAAAAATCGTTTCTTCAATATGGGCGTGTGTGTCTAAATTTAGTTTTAATTCGTCAAACAATTCTTCCCGTGTTACTTCTGCCCGTTCTGTAGTGTTTGTAATTTTTTCTAATAAATCTGCGACTACTTTGTGATCGGCCTTGAGGAGTTCAAGTGCATTTTGAGATTTATTCATATGGACTAAGAGTTAAAAATAAAACATGATCCATATATAGACAAACAACTAAGAATGAAGGAAGGTGTCAAAAAAAGAATTAAAATTAAAGATCAAAAAATACAATCGTAGTAATATAAACTAAATAGAAGAAATAATAATTTGTAGCCCGTAGGGGAATTGAACCCCTGTTCTCGCCTTGAGAAGGCGGTGTCCTACCACTAGACGAACAGGCCGTGGTTGGTTTTAAAACCAAACTTAATCTTGCGCATTATACTAAAAAACCCAGTAAAAAGTCAATGTTGTCACGAAGTAGGAAGCAAGGATCACGAATAACGAATTACTGATTTGTATACCAATTGTTTTTTCAAAAAAGGCATTTCACTCACCTAACTCCTAATTTCCTATCTCCTAAGTCCTATTTTACTACAAGCTACCAGCTAATTCCTAGCTTCCTAAGCTCCTAAATCCTAACTTCCTACCGATTCACCCACTCCCCATCTTGCCTAACCAACAAATCCTTTGCGTGGAGCGGATCAGCCATCAGCTCTTTAACCATTTTTTCTAACCGAATACTTTGCGAGCCCTTAACCAAGACCACATCTCCCTCTTGCAGTTTATCTTGCAAAAACCTACCCGCAGAATTGCTGTCTGGGAAGCATGCTATATGGTGTTCTTCCATCCCCGCTTCTTTTGCGGCAGCGGCACTATGCTTGGAGGCCTCGCCTACGGCAACCAAAAAATCTATTCCTAGCTCTGCTACTTTAAAACCAATTTCACGGTGGGCATTAATTGTTTCTTCACCTAGCTGGAGCATATCGCCAAGAACTGCATAACGCTCCGCACCATCTTTGACAGAAAAATTAGCCAAAGTTAATAAAGCCGACTTGGCAGCCTCAGGGCTAGAATTATATGTGTCATCAATCAACATGGTTTTCTTTATTCCGGGAATCAAACGCATATGGCCCGGCAAAGGTTTCAAATTACGCAAGCGTGCCGCACCATCTACCAAATTTATGCCAAAAATTGTCCCAACTGCTAAACCTGCCAACGCTGCTGGTATCAAATGCTCAGCCGCAATAGCGGGCAAAAAAACTGGTAAGACATTACCTTGGTAACTAACTTTAAAAGTGGTTCCCATTGGCCAACCACCCGTATTATCATACAAAATATGCACATCAGAAGCTTGCATGTCCGCACCATTTTTAAAACCGTACGTAATCACTTGTGCTTTGGTAGAAGAAACTTCTTCCCGAACCAAATCATTATCATAATTCAACAAAGCATATCCATTGCCCGTAAGATGGGTAATAATATTTCTTTTTTCCTGGGCAATTTTTTTTAAACTTCCAAAAAACTCTGTTACTTTTATAAAGTAAAGCAAAAATGGCATTGAAAAATGAGAAATTAGCCTCCCAACTGGCTCTATAACTAAACCGATCACACCAGCTAATCCACCCACAATCATGACAAAAGGCACTGT
>DALYEE010000013.1:10335-17857 GCA_031972655.1 Candidatus Magasanikiibacteriota bacterium | reverse complement strand
AAATCCAACCATTACAATTATTGAAATTAAAATAGAACGAGATTATAGAGGCGGATATACTCGGTCTTACCGCGCTGGTATCCAAATTCAATACATAATAAACAAAGTAGCTGTCAGACCAAAAAAGACAAAGATGATAGACGTAACGGGTTCAGACGTAGAAACGTTTGATTTCCACTACGCTTCTTGTTGTAGCACTAGTGAACAGGACTGTAATCAACAAATCAGAGATATGGTTAGAGAATTTGGTAAAAAAAATCCAACCATTACAATTATTGAAATTAAAATAGAACGAGATTATAGAGGCGGACATACTCGGTCTTACCGCGCAGGTATCCAAATTCAATACACACTAAACCAAATACCCGTCAGACCCAAAAAGACAAAAAGGTCTTAAATATGTGAACTCCCGGTGCCACACATGAAAACTCCGGGGACAAAAAAACATCTTGATTATATCGAGATGTTTTTTTATTTAATCCAACACGTTTTACCGCCATTCACGGGCAATTCTTTACAAAACAGAGAGATTATGATAGTTTTTTAAGGCTTTTTATTGCAAAAAGCAAGGAGTGGTACATGAAAACGATCTTTTCAAAAAATAGCAAAATCATAAACGCTCTTCTGATTTTATCTGCTATAATTTCCATTTTTCTCGTCTATAATAACAAAAAAGAAAAAGAAAAAAACTATAGACTTACGGAATTGTGGAATGCTTGCGATCGTGTTACGGTAAAATGCCCGGAGATGTTAATTGCCTTTAGGGAAGAATGTTTTGATCATAAAAATGGTCACGCATGCGCCCAGATGAGCATCTTACCCGGCAAAAATGTGGACGTTTACTTCGAAGGAAGAAAGCAAGACGAAAACAGTTTACACACCCTAGCTTGTGCATATGGGCATGAAGAATCTTGTTTGTCCGAATATTTTTCCAATACAATGGTGAGTCGGCAACAACTAGATCATCGAGAATGCCGATATAACAAAAGAAAATGTGGAAATATAAAATCTTTTCTAGAGAATGAGTGTGGCAAGAAAGTAGAGGGGGCGTGCTATGAATTGGCTACTCTCATGAGAAGAGGTTATATACAAAATGTTTCCATTGGACAATCCAATATATCTGATCCTCAACAAATTTTTGAGAAATCTTGCCAGCGCGGCCATCAGCTTAGCTGCGATAAATGGCGCAAAAAATAAATACCTAACATTTCCATAGCACTTCTCTCAGAGGTGCTTTTATATTTTAAGAATATTTCTTTTTCCTCAAAATCCACTTCGCTAATTCCAAAACTGGCGCCACACTAAAGGCGAGAAGTAGAATAATCACCCAATCTTTTACCGGCAAACTGTATGTACCAAATGGTTTGTGCAAAAATGGAAGATAAATAACCAACAACAAAAGGAGTAATTCCCAAAGCACCGCGCGGTTCAACCATTTATTGGCAAAAAAACCATGGAAGACCGATTTGTGATCAGAACGGAAGTTGTAAGCTTTGATAAACTGAACCATAACTAACGAAACGAACACCATGGTCATTGTTTCGGCAGTGGTACGACCAGAATTTTTAGCCCAGATAAATAAAAATATATTTATTAACGTCGACCAAATTCCACCTGTTAGCATCAAAATCACAACCGGACGAGAAAAAATATTTGCACTTGTTTTGCGTGGTTGGTGTTTCATAATATCATTCTCCGGTGGGTCAACAGCGAGTGCTAATGCCGGCAAACCATCTGTTGCCAAATTCACATACAAAATTTGCACTGCACTAAGTGGTAGCGGCAAGCCCAAAATTGTCGAACCAACCATCAGACCGATTTCTCCAATGTTAGATGAAAGCAAATACATTAAATATTTTTTGATGTTGCTAAAAATAATTCTCCCCTCTTCAATAGCGGAAACAATCGAGGTAAAATTATCATCTATCAAAGTCATTGCGGCCGCTTCTTTGCTTACATCTGTTCCCGTAATTCCCATCGCAATACCGATATCTGCTTTTTTCAATGCCGGCGCATCATTCACTCCGTCACCCGTCATGGCCACAACCTGACCCTGTTCTTGCAAAGCTTTCACGATACGGAGTTTGTGAGCCGGAGTCACACGTGCGCAGACATCAACATGTTCCAATTCTTTGGCAAAATCAGTATCACTAATTTTATCTATCTCTACACCGGTTAAAACTTTTTTACCTTCATGCAAAATTCCCAATTCCCTCGCGATTGCTTCAGCGGTAATTGGATGGTCTCCCGTAATCATCAGCACTCGAATACCAGCGCTTTTACATTTTTCAATTGCCTCTTTAGCTTCTAAGCGTGGTGGATCGATCATTCCTACAAAACCAAGGAAAACCATTTCTTTTTCAACACTTTCCAAAACTGCATCGGGTTTAAAAGAAATACCAATAACCCGCAAAGCTTCTTTGGCAAAAGTATGCGCCTGAGCCAAAATAGTATTCCGTATTTCATCTGTAAGATTTTCGATTCCATTTTCCGTAGCAAATTTAGTACATGAAGACAAAATTACTTCTACAGCTCCTTTGCTATAGGCAACTTGTTTATCTCCCACTGCTTTATGAATCGTGGTCATTCTTTTGGTTTCAGAACTAAAGGGAATTTCTGCTACTCGAGGAGATTCTTCATCCAACACTTCCTTGTTGATTTTAGATTTTAACCCCAATACTACCAACGCCCCTTCTGTTGGATCACCTTTTACATCCCACGAACCATTATTTTCAATAATAGTCGCATCAGAGCAAAGCACACCTGCTTTCAAAAAATCTAATAGCAATTTGCTGGGGTTAAAATTTTGTTGGTTCAAAGTAAAATTTCCCACTGGTTCATACCCAGAACCACTAACATCAAGAACCAAATTACCTGCCGGCAAATAAACTTTCCGCACAGTCATTTCATCTTTTGTTAATGTACCTGTTTTATCGGTACAAATAACTGTAGTACTACCTAATGTTTCAACAGCCGGCAAACGACGCACCAGCGCATTACGTTTCACCATGCGCTGCACACCTATAGCTAGAGAAATAGTAACCACTGCCGGCAATGCCTCCGGCACAACTGCCACAGCAAGTGCGATGCCAAAAATAAATAATTCCAAAAATGGTTGGCCACGGAATAAACCAATAGCGACGATTATAGAAATAATAACCATTGCAGCAACGGCCAAATTTTTACCTACCTTATCTAAGTTTTTTTGCAAGGGGGTTTCACTACTTTCTACAGATTGAAGCATGCCCGCGATTTTTCCAAACTCGGTATCGTTGCCAGTACCAGTGACCACAGCCCTGGCACGTCCATAGGTAGCACTCGTGCCCGCGTACACCATATTTTTTCTATCACCAAGTGGAACTTCGTTTCCATTTATAATATGATCATGTTTTTCTGCAGAGAGTGATTCTCCGGTTAAAGACGCTTCATCTACTTTCAAATTTATACTTTCGATCAACCTTGCATCTGCAGGTATTTTGTCTCCCGTAATGATAACCAGGATATCACCTACTACTACATCTGTGGCAGCAATTTCCATTTCCTTTCCATCACGGATGACATTCGCGGTCGGAGAAGCCATTTTGCTGAGTGCTTCCATAGCTCGCTCTGCTCGAAACTCTTGCACAAAACCCAAAATTACGGCGAAAAGTACAATAACGGCAATCGCTACCGCTTCGGTCACATGGCCTAAGAACCCAGATAGCAAGCTAGCAAAAAGTAAAATTAAAACTAAAATATTTTTAAATTGATTGAAAAGTAAAACCATCCAAGAAACCGTTTTGGTGGCAGTCAACATATTGGGACCAAACTCAACTAGACGTTTAGCGGCTTCTTCATTTTTTAAACCTACAGCCTTATCTGCAACCAAATGTTTCATTACATCGCTTACTTCAAAGCTATACCATGGTTCATGCATTAATTGTTTGGAAAGAATTTTTTCCTCCATATACGTAAAAGATATTAAATTTATTTAGATTAAAATTACTAATGATTACTAAAATTCTAACTGTGTGAAATCCCCGAGAATAAATCGATGAAAAACATCGGCATCATTCTTAACTATTTTTGTGTTTTCACCAATAATACTGTCCGCTATTTTGATCGGCGCTTCAATAGTGCAATTACCAAAAACAATTGTCTCCTTAATTTCAGCATTAGAAATGTTTGTTTTATTTCCAATAGTTACATAGGGCCCAACAGTACAATTTTCTAAAACACAATCATCTCCAATCATAACCGGAGCTAATAATACCACATCCTTGTTTAGACTTACATTTTTTCCAAATTGAATATTATCAATCGATTCCGCTTCATTTTTAATGTATTTATTTTTCTCAATATTTTGGTTTCTAAACTCATCCAACAGTAGCTTGTTGGCCAACAACAAATCGTTGGGCTTGCCTGTATCCTTCCACCAACCGGTAATTTCTTTATAACCAACTTTAAAATTGTTTTTCAAAAAATATGAATGAATACTAGAAATTTCGTACTCACCGCGAGCTGATTTTTCAATATGATCAAATCCCTTAAAAAAGTTTTTGCTGTACAAATATATTCCGGTGACAGCAAAATTACTTTTTGGATTAGTTGGTTTTTCTATCACATCAAGTAATTTTCCGCCCTCATCAAACTCTGGCACACCAAAACGTTCGGGATCCGGAACTGTCGATAATGCCAGCATACAATCCAATTCTTGCCGCTTAAACTCTTCCACCAGCTGATTTATGCTGCCCAAAATAATATTGTCTGATAGATAAAATATAAACGGATCTTCACCAATAAATTTTTCAGCACATTTCACTACATGGGCAATTCCTTGGGGACCACCAATTTGCTCAAAATAATTGATCTTAATCCCCCATTTTTCACCATTACCCACTACTTTTTGAATTTGTGTTTCACCGGGGTTGGTGTTAATAAAAATTTCTTCCACTCCCGCTTCAATCACTTTTTCAATCGCATGTACGATCATGGGCTTTCCAGCCAAAGGAATCAAATGTTTATTAATGGTTGTGGTTATAGGTCGTAATCTTGTTGCCCGACCACCACCGGTAAGAATTGCTTTTTTAATTTTCATACAATTACCAACGAATTAATCTTTTTGCGATAAAAAAATAAATTTTTAAAATTGGATTTATAATAAAACTGACAACTGGATTATTTATTCCTGCTCCATCAAAATCAACTGAACCAGCAGCATATGTGAGTAGTTCTGAATCTGGTTTCACTCTTTTCTTCTGGATGTGGGATCGTTTTTTAAAAACTCGCTTTAAATTTATTAGGTTAACCCAATAAAAAATAGAACGTATTTTTTCTAAAAACCACCCTTGGATTAGGGATAACCCCAAAACTCCACATTCTGTAGCAATTAAAATCGGCAACAGCACTAATAAGGTTGGCCACTTATAAAACGTCAAAAGTAAATTCCAACGATTGCGTTCCATAAAGTAGAATTTATTCTTGTTTCTGCTAAATTCGTACTGATGATAAAAAATAGCGTCGCTTACGGTCACCACTCTAAAACCTTGCGATCGTAAGCGTAGTGAATATTCTAAATCTTCGTGGTAGAAAAAATAATCTTCATCCCACAAACCACAATGCATACACAATTCTGTGCGAAGAAGAACTGCTGCTCCACTGGCATAACCAATGTCTTCGATAGGTTTCAGAATTACATCATGAATATTTTTTTTATAGTTCTTAGCATAGCCAAATCCCAAATAATGAAAAGCGTTGCCACTCGAATTTATCTGCTCTGGATTATTTTGCAACAACATCAAAGCTTGGGCAGCGCCAACAGATTTATCACTTTCCATTACTGTTACTATTTTTTCTAAAGCATCACCTTTCAAAAAACCATCTTGATTGTGCAAAAAGACATATGCAAAACCATTTTTTATCGCATAGTTTATTCCCACATTCACCCCCCCAGAAAAACCAAGATTTTTTTCTTGAGGTAAAATAGTTATTTTGGGCATTATATTTTCGGATATGCCAGCTAATTTTTTTTTGATAATTTCTAAGGAAGAACCAAACTCAGGGTGAAAATTATCAACAATAATTACTTCCAAAAAATCAATGGGATAGGAATTTTTTTGTAGCGAATTAAAAAACTGGTCAAGATATGATTCAGAATGATAGGAGAGATAGATTAGTGCTACTTTAGGAAACTTTTCCATAATATCTATGACTTGCTCGCCATTTCCACATATATTTAAACCAACTAACTATATGAATCCGTGCTAACTTATTTAAAAACAATGCTCTTACGATCCCAGGAATTTTCGCAGAATCTCTCGCATAGCCGTGTTTAATAACCACATCGTGAACGTAATAAACTGGCCAACCTTTTTCCCACATGGTTTTACACCAATCACAATCTTCCAAATACATAAAATAACGCTCATCAAACCAACCAACTTCTTCTACCACTTTATCTCGTACCAACATCGCCGCTCCCAACACCCAATCTACCGGGCGGGTTTCTTCGTGATCAAAGTCTGACATTAATAATTGGTCGGCATGCTTTTTAACCCATTTATATTTTTTATCCCAATTTATTTGTTTGAATGGCTTGATCAAAATAGAATTTAAATCAAAACGAAAACATGAGTGTTGAATGGTTCCATCGCTATTTACTAATTTTGGTCCGATACAACCAATTTGTGGATTGCGGTCCATAAAATCTACTAATCGACCTAGTACATTGGTGTTTGGTGGAATAGAAATGTCTCTGTTCAAAGCAAAATAATATCGTGCAGCAACAGATTTAAAACCTTTTACATTTCCTTTTCCAAAACCTAGGTTTTTTTCTCCATTAACATATAAAACTGTTGGGAACTTTACTTCTAATTCATTTTTAATTGAGTCTTGGTTTAAAGAGTTGTCTACGATCGTTATTTGGACATCGTACTTAGAAGCAGCAGCATCTTTTAACAATGAATCGGCAGCATTAAAAATATCCTCCTTGCAAAAATAATTAATCAGTACTATATGCAAATCTTTCATAAATATTTATCTCCACCAAACCCTCATTTCTTTGGCAGTAATTTTTCTCGCTTTTTTAAGATGATTTCTCTTGTCTTTTAAAACTTTTCGATTCTTCCACACATCTCTCCAGGCTCTAAGTACTACCCTATCAAATAGTAAGAAATAAGCAAATTTCTTGAACTCATACCACAAAATAAATGGCCAATCTAAAGCAAAATTTTGACAATACTCATTTTTATACAAAACTATCAAATGATTGCGATAACTAAAGTATTTAATTCGATCATTCTGATTTCGTTTATTAAGCGAAGCGGACATATCGTTCAAACTTTTTTTTCCAACCACCTGCCGGTGATGATAAGCCACAGCATTTGGAACAACCATCGCCTTTTCCCCTGCTAATCGTAAGCGAAAAGCTAAATCCACGTCTTCTTTATAATTTTCCAATAGTGGATCAAAAAATTCGTCTAAATTTTGTATAACCAATCTTCTATACACCGGCAACGCGCCCGAAACGCCGAAAACTTCATTA
>DALYEE010000013.1:7994-10263 GCA_031972655.1 Candidatus Magasanikiibacteriota bacterium | reverse complement strand
CTCCACAACTCTTCTGTTTCGCAAAACTTTCAAACCCAGCGAATCTATTTTATTGCTGAAACTTTTTTGGATATTGGCCAAACTAATTTTATCATTTTCCAAAATGCTAAAATTCCAACTCATTAAACGAGGAGCCGCAACTGCAAAATCTTTATGGGCATTTAAAACATCTACCAATTTTTCAAGACAATTTAACTCCATATACATATCCGAACTTAAAAGAGCTACTAGTTCCGTATTTGAGTTCTCAAATAGCTGATTGTGGCCATACGCAAATCCTTTATTATCTACCGAGGTAAATAGTTGCACATTTTGAGCAAATTCTTTGATGTTTTTTTGAATAATTTCTACAGTCTTATCACTAGAGGCATTATCCCAAATCAAAAGCTCCCAATCGGTAAACGATTGATTTTTAAGAGATAAAAAAAATGTTGATAAATATTTTTCCGCGTTCCAGGTTACTAATTGGAGCGTTATTTTCGTCATATCTTATCTTTCAATAGCGTTCTTAAATTTCTTTCCTCCTATTTTTTGGTAAACCCAAATCAATAATAATCCTGGCCATTGTAAAAACCAAAGCAAAATACTTTTATAATGAGACTCCCATTTTCTCAAATAAATTATTGCACTTTTAAAAAATTGTTTCTGGCGTTTTATCCAATTAATATTTTTAAAACTTTGCCCGGCAAAATCAATAACTGAAATTACTGGAGTAAAGATTACTTTGTACCCCATTTTTTTGGCCTCCCGACAAATATCCACATCTTCAAACCAAATGAAGTATCGTTCATCAAAAGCAAAACCAAGTTTTTGATACAGTTCCTTCTTCATCAAAAGACATGACCCACGCACAGTATCTACTTCTGCATCATTTTTTAATTCTTCGTCAGAGTATGAGTATCGGTTTAAAATACTTGGAAATATAACGGGAATTTTTAGAGCAGACAAAGCAAGTGAAGAGAATGTTGGGAATTTTGTTGGTTTATGAATCACCCTCATTTTGTCTTCTGTCGATATTAACTTTGGACCAGCAATTCCAACACTAGGATGTTTTTCCACCCAAGAAAGAAAAACATCCAAACTGTCTGGTTCAAGCCTCATATCTGGATTCAAAAATAAAAAATATTTTCCTGAAGCAATTTTGGTTGCCAAATTATTCGCTTTAGCAAAACCATGGTTTGAGTTATTTTTTATTAATTTTATCTGTGGGAAATTCTGTTCAATAATTTCAAAGGTTTTATCCGTTGAAGCATTATCAACCACAAAATGCTCATAGGAAATCCTCCTACAAGCACTTTGTACGGAACGAATTTGTTCAGCAATAAATTTTTCTGAATTCCAAGTAACAGTAATAATCGATAAATCCATAATTTTGATCGTGAGATTCTATTTTTTTAATTGTTGTTTAAAGAAATCTACAAAAGGTATTGCAGTCGGATCAATTCCTTCCAAAATTGCGGAGTAAAAACTTGTGTAACTTGTTAACACTAATAATTCAGCTACTTGATTTAGAGCGTTTTTTTCTACGCATTTATATGATTGGAAGCTTATTTTATTTTTTGTTAAAATTTGCTTTGTAATTTCATATCTTTTTTGCACTTTTTTATCATACAAACCTGATTCCAACAAAACAAATAAAACATTTTTGGTATTTGATTTTGGAAACATTCCCCCTTCTAGCAAATGATGATTTAGTTCTGGAATTAAAAAATATCCTGCAAATCGTTTAGCATTTTCATTCATTTGGTTAGCACCAATATGGACATTGCCACCCAAATGCTCGGACCCTACATACCACACACTTCGTTCACTAGTATCTGCCGCTAATTGTTTGGCAAAATTTTTACTTACCACAGAGTTTACCCCCCACTTATTTTCATACGTATTTAGAGTTTTTATAAACGAACTAATTTCGGTAGGTGAAAAACTTAAAGCACCAACTTTTGCAAGAAGCAAAATTTGACCCACAATAGAATAACCCAAACCCATTCGTGGCGAACCGCATGGATTATTTTTAGTATCAAAAATAAGTACAGGTATTTTATTTTTCTTACTCCAACTAGCCAGCTCACCTCCTGAGGAAATGCTCATCAGCTTTGCTTTTTTGTTTTTAGCTTCTTTCATTGCGGCAAGAGGTTCCTCCGTAGTACCAGAGTAGCTCGAAACAACAACGAGACTATCCTTATCAACAAAATTAGGAATATGATACCCATTTACAATTTCTACAGGGATTTTTAAAGTGGAAAAATACAGCGCTTTAATTACATGG
>DALYEE010000013.1:6418-7984 GCA_031972655.1 Candidatus Magasanikiibacteriota bacterium | reverse complement strand
AGCGTGGAACCACCCATGCCTAAAAAAACTATATTCTTAAATTTTTTATATGAAGATGGGGTGGTTAATTTTTTAGCATCTTGGACAACATCTTCAACCTGCCTACCAACCAGCTCCAAACTTTTTAACATCTGCTTTGAATCTTTTTTGGTTATATAAGCTATATTGTCTAAAATATTTTTGTTCATATTTTTATGATTTTTTTTTATAAACCGCGTACTTAATCATTGTCTCTCTTGCCCCTTCATGCACTTCTCGCATTGTAATTCCCAATTTTTCTAAGTTTTCAGATTGCAATTTATTATTTGAGCGCATTTTTTTAACCAATCCATCTTTTACCATTTCCTCGGGCGTAATCCAGGTAGGATTTATGCTTTCATCGATAAATTCTTTATACAACTCGATTATTTCCCTATGTTTTAAAACTCCTGGATTTGTAACATGAAAAACTCCAGCGGCATGTTTTTGTAGTAATTGATAAAATACATTCACCATATCTTCAACTATTGTAATGCTATTTTCTACGTCAATTATTCTTGGGTAAGTTGCAAGCTTATCTATAATGTTAAATGATGAAGGAAGTTCGTCCATGGGCATGCGAATGCGAGCAATGCCTACATTTGGTAAAGTAGACAAAACTAAATCTGCCGCATATTTAGCTTTGGAATAAACCGCAAGCGGATTGGCAAAATCATCTTCTTTCCAACCTTTTGGATCAGGAGACTCTCCATAGAAAACGCAGCCTGAACCAATATGGAGTAAATAAATGTTTTTCTGCTGGCAAGCTTCGGCGATCATAATAGGTAGTTTGGTGTTGCCTTGGATAGTTTCTAACTGATGGGTTTCACACCAATCTACATTTGGCTTACCACGCACTCCAGCTGCATTTAAAACTACATCGGGTTGATGTTTATTTAACAAATTTAGTGCGTCTTCAGTAGAATAAATTTTTGTCTCCGCCAAAACCGCTTCGTCTTTCCATGTGTCAAGACATCTTTTACCAACGTACCCAGCACCGATAATTAGAATTTTCATAAATTATTTTTTTAGTTCACTTTCAATTACATAATGATAAACTGTGTTCCCAACCAACTCAGCCACGGACGCATCATCCTTTTTAGCAATAAACTGCCCATCATTAGTTAACCATCCTTTTGATCCGCTCAATAAATATGCGGTTCCCTCATCATTCATTTCAACATTATACAAATCACCAATTCGACTATCATCACCCACAACTTTTCCGTTAATTTTCCAATCTTTCGATTTATTTGTATTGTTTGAAATCCAAGCACCGGAATTCCCTATTTTAATATCAGCGGTATCGGCAAAAATATAGTGTTGACCATTCACGCTAATTGTTCCCCACCCTAAAGCAGTACCCGGACTGAGTGATTCGCTTTTAATAAGTTGACCGTCATGCCAATAGTTTTTAAATACCTTACTCTGATCACAATCAACTGGTTCCAGATTATTTGATTTAATTTTTGATTCAGTAGTAATAACGATATAATGCAAACAATCAGTAGACTGTCGCACCATATGCACCATGCTACATTCCTTTTC
>DALYEE010000013.1:0-6408 GCA_031972655.1 Candidatus Magasanikiibacteriota bacterium | reverse complement strand
ATTTTTGTATGAGTTCTCCTCGATTAGCACAGGTTTCACCTAAGCTATTTGGCTTGTAGAACTCAGGTTTTTCCGAGGATGATAAAATTATGGATAAAAAATAAGGTGTTGAGGTAACCAAATTGTCATTTAGATAATTTTCTATACGCTCAATACATTCTTCATTTTCATTTTCGGAAACACAAGACGAACTTTTCGAATAACCAACTTTCTTTCCATCAATATAATAATCCCTTTGACTATAATCATGAAGTTTACCTTCATAAAGACCACGACTATACGTATCAAAATAATAAATTACATACGTGCCATCTTCACTAAGCTCATAGTGAGGTATTTCTTTGCCAAGATAAACTTGTTTTCCATTGTGGGCTAATACCAATTCTCCTTTTCGATTAACAACCCGTAATAAATAATTACCATTCCTTACTAATAAATCATAGGAGCCATATGAATCGAATTTTGGAACAAATTTTTCAACGTCTGGATCGAATGTTTTAAAACCGGGTACAGGTAAAACTTTGATTTCTTTTATTACCACTTTTCCATTCAATGCTGGAGGGTTTATTTCTGATACCGTAAAAGCTGGCTGAGATTTTCCACAACCGGAAATCACCAGCAAAATCAAGAGTAATCTTAAATACTTACGCATAAATAAATAGTTTACTTTTAAGCTAAACTTTGTACTGCTTCTTATAATATTCCAGATACTCACCACTTTTTAATTTCTTCCACCACCATTCATTTTCTTTATACCATTCGACGGTTTCTTTCAAACCTGTTTCAAAATCTTTTTCTGGTTTCCATCCCAATTCTTTTGTTAATTTGGAATGATCAATCGCATAGCGCTCATCGTGACCTGGTCGGTCTTTTACACGTTCGATCATTTGTTCTCCAAGGCCAAATGCTGACAAAATTAAGTTTGTAATTTCAAGATTGGTTTTTTCTATTCCAGAACCAATGTTATAAACCTCACCCACGACACCTTGGTGCAAAATAATATCTATTGCCCTACAATGATCGCTCGTATGAATCCATTCCCGCACCTGGTGACCATCTCCGTAAAGCGGAACTTTTTTCCCTTCTAGTAAATTGGTAATAAAAAGCGGAATTAGTTTTTCGGGATATTGATGAGTGCCATAAAAATTACAACTATGGGTGATCACCACAGGAGTTTGATATGTTTTAAAATATGCCCGACAAAGTAAATCACCGCCGGCTTTGGCCGCGGCGTAGGGGCTATTTGGTAAAAAGTTTGATGCTTCGGTAAACGCGCCTGTTTCTATACTTCCAAAAACTTCATCGGTAGAAACTTGTACCATTTTTTTAATTCCAAATTTCTTGGTCGCTTCTAGCAAGTTATAAGTACCCAGCACATCGGTCATCAAAAACGCTTTTGGGTCTAATATTGAGCGGTCAACATGGGTCTCCGCAGCATAGTTGACAATCATGTCTGGGTGGTACTTTTCTATGACATCCTTTACATCTTTTTCATTGGCAATGTCTCCTTTTACAAAAATATATCGTTCGTTTTTTTGTAGTTCATTTAAATTGTCTAAATTACCTGCGTAAGTAAGACTGTCAAAATTCACAATTTCATACTCTGGGTATTTGTTCAAAACATATTTAATGAAATGTGAACCCATGAATCCTGCCCCTCCACAAATAAGTAATTTCATAAAATAAAAAATTATTCAACCAAATCAGCGTCTCTACTAACGCTCACCACGATTCCAAGAGCGGCTAACGTCATTAAGTACGAGGAACCACCGTGACTAACTAATGGTAATGGTACACCGGTTAACGGTAGCGCATTCATAATTCCCCCGATGTTCAAGAAAGCTTGCCAAACAATCCAAACAACTATTCCACTGACCATTAATTTACCAAACTCGTCTGGTGCCGCAGCTGCGATTTTTAATCCACGCCAACCGATCAATAACACCAATACGATTAAAGCTATCGAAACAATAAAGCCCATTTCCTCAGCGAGGATTGCAAATATAGAGTCTGCGTTTACTTCAGGGAGATATTGATACTTTTGTCTGGATTGTTGGTAACCCAGACCCCAAAACCCTCCAGAACCGATGGCGAGTTTTGCTTGGTTAATCTGATAACCTTTTCCGTTTGGATCTAATTCCGGATGCAAAAAAGTATTAAGTCGATCTACACGATACGAAGCAACCAAAAGCAAACCTAAAAACAAAATTACACCCAACGCACCGAGAATGATCAAGTATTGATTCGGAATTTTAGCAACATACAAAATAACGAAAATGCTTGCAGCAAGAATAGAAAGTGTTCCTACATCTGGCTGGAGCAAAACGAGCAAAACAATCGGACTTAACACGGCGAGCACGGGGAGAATGCTTGTTTGCCAATTACTCCAATCTCTTTTTTGATCGGTAAGCAAATGGCTAAGCATGATAATAACACAAAGCTTTGCTAACTCTGAAGGCTGAAAACTAAAACCGCCAATATTTAACCAACTGCGTGCACCATGCAGAACCACACCAATTCCGTTTATAAATACCAGAGAAAGTAAAAGTAGACTAAATCCATATACTATCCAAGCCCATTTTTTCCATTGCAAGTAATTTAATCTGCTAAAAAAAATAAACAATACTAGTCCGGGAAGAAGACCAAATAAAATCTGTTTTTTAACAAAATAGTAACTATTCTGAAATTTTGAATATCCCAATGGTGAACTAGCAGATAAAAGTAAAACCAGACCACCAATTAAAAGAATTGATACATAGATTAAAATTTGTCGATCACCTTTTTTTTCTACTTCATTATAACTTCTCATAACCTACGCAATTCTTAGTAATTTATTCCCACAACCAAATAAAGACCGATAAAAAGAAACGTTTGCATCAAACAAGTTGCAACGCAAAAAGTTCTAGAAAAAGTCTTGTCAGTTTGATAAAAAAAATATGCCAAAACATTATTTATAATAAAAAAAATACTGCCGGCAATTGGAAAATAATATATCTTCCACCAATCACCGTGCAGATCTGGACCAACTACAGCATCATAATGTAAGTAGACACCCTCAGTTATTGGTTTTATATGGGTGAACCCATAAATCCAACTCATTAATAAAAACACAAGGCTTAACGAAATTGGAATTAGAATCGCATAATCGCGAATGTAGAACCTCAAAGGAAATCTCGACATAGTAAGTTTAATCTGTTTTTTACTGAAATTACTTATCTTAGCTAAAAAATAGCTAAGTTGACTTTCTTATTTAAACAAAATATTGCGAATTATTGGCTAAAATAAGCCAAATATTGCCAAAATAGGGCATATAATTTCGTTAAGGCATCATATCAAATTTGCTTTGTCTTGACAATGTTCAATTTTTAAGATATTCTTCTCAAGAATCACACAAGATTTTAAACTAATTTTTTCAAATATGTCACATAAGAAAGCCGGTGGAGCTACGCGGCTCGGACGCGATTCACAGGCACAACGCCTCGGAGTTAAACTCCATGATGGCCAATTAGCAAAAACAGGTATGATCATCGTGCGCCAACGTGGTACCAAAATGCAACCAGGCATGAATGTTACCAAAGCCAAAGACGACTCCCTATTTGCTGCTGCTCCGGGAAAAGTGAAATTCACCCACAAAAAACGCCAGCGCTTTGACGGCGCCTACAAGATGAGCACTGTGGTGAATGTACTTCCTTTATAAAAACTAAATAAAAAATCTCCCAATATATACGGGAGATTTTTTATTTTAAATATTTTTTGTAGCACTAATCTATTCCCCACATTTTTTTAAGCCGACTGACACCCTCTTCAAACACCACTAATGGTTCCCAGCCCAAAAGTTTTTTAGCTTTTTGGTTATTTGCACACGTATACTTCATTTCCCCAGCAAGAGCCGGAACATAAACCACTTCTCCACCGATAAGTTTTGCAAGCTGGTTAACTGAGCGTGGACTACCATATCCGAGATTAACGACTTCTCCATGCCCCACGTTTTGGGAAGTCATTGCCAAGATGGTTCCTTTTACAATATCGTCAACATAAGTGAAATCCCGGTACATTTCTCCGTCACCTCGAATAGTAAGGGGCTTCCCTTCTTTTCGTAGTTTTAAAAACTTACCTATAACCAAAGCATAGGCACCTTCTGGATCAAAATAAGGGCCATAGACATTAAAATAACAAAGCGAAACCGTCTCCAATCTATATAACTCAGAAAATATTCGACAGTAGTTTTCTCCAATAAACTTATGGAGCGCATAGGGGCTCAGAGGCTTTTTTAACATACTGTCTTCCTCTAAGACAGAGGTACCCTGATCACCGTATGCAGCTGAAGAAGTTGCAAAAATGACTCTTTTTATACCCAGTTCTTTGGCGGCCAAAAGAACATTCAAGGTTCCATTGACGTTCACATCATGAGTTACCTCAGGATTTTCAACAGAAAAAATTACCCGGGGAAGGGCGGCGAGATGAAAAATTCCATCAACACCACTAGCAGCACGCTTTATATCTTCGAGAGACCGAATATCGCCGGTTTGGTACTCGGCTTCAGGCTGCATTCTGTCTTCAAATCTACCCGTGCTAAAATTATCCAAAATACGTACTTTGTGACCTTCTTCTAAGAGTTTTTTAACTAGGTTTGAACCGATAAATCCGGCTCCTCCAGTGACAAGATAGGTAGACATAGAAATCAAATTACAAAACTGCTTTATAAAAAGGTGAACCAACTGCAATGACTGAAAATCCATTTCGAACTAAATCTTCATAACGATGCTGCAACATACGTCTGCCGTCCATAATTAAAGGTCGATTTTTTAACTCTAAAATTATACTATCTGCTAAACCACGAAATTGTGGCCAATCAGTAGCAACAATAATTACATCCACATCACTCACTGCATCGAATTCGTGAAGGACATACTCGATAATAGATTCTTTCGAGAAAAGATTTTTAAAATTTCCTTGTGCCACCGGATCATAGACACAAATTTTTTTTACTTGTTTTTCGAGGAGAAACCTAACAATCTCAATACTGGGAGAATTACGTATATCATTGCTGTCACGTTTAAATGCTAACCCCAGAATAGCCACGTTTTTATTTTTCCAATCAAATAAAGCTTCTTTCTCAGCACGGGACAAAAATAACTCTAACTGTCTTTTGTTTGCTAAATATGTTTCATTCACCAAAACGGCGTTATACCCTTTAGTTTGAAGCTGATACGAAAGGGATCGGGCATCTTTAATAAAGCAACTACCACCAGCATACAAGCTGTCATAAAATCCCCACCCACCAATGCGGGCATCACTAGTCAAAACACGTCTTAAATTTTCAAAACGTAAACCCGGAAACGCTTCACAGGTTCGACCAATTACATCAAAACAAATAGCTAATTTGTTAAATAAATAGAAATTAGCTAGTAATTTTCCCGCCTCCGCCTCTTCAGGAGCAACTTCAATATACTGCACAGTTGGTGAGTCATAAAAACGTTGATATATTTGACGCATTATTTTAAAATCTTTCTCGGTCTCGGCCCCAATAACAACACGGTCTGGTTTGAGAGAATCTTTAACTGCCTTACCTTCAACCAAAAATTCAGGGTTTGAAACTACACCAAAATTTTTGACTCCAGCTTCCTCCAAAACTGCTCCCGTTCGATGCACCATATCAATTGGCACCGTGCTTTTGTTAACTACCACAATATAGCGAGCCTGATCCCCACCATTTCGAAGGCCTAAAGCAACTCCTACCTCACGGGCTGCAGTCATATAATAGGTTAAATTACTTTCGCCAGTTTCTCCTATTTCTGGAGTGGGCAAACACATAAAAACTGCATCCGCAGTGTCTAAAAATCGTGCCAACTCTTTACGATCTGTGGTAAATCTAATTCTTTCTTTATTCCGAACTATTAGGTCACCCAAACCTTCTTCATAAAGACAACTTTCTATCACATCCCGATCCAGCGAACTAAGTAGTTTAATTTTTTTTTCATCAATATCAAAAACCAATACTTCATGTCCTGAATCTGCTGAAACTGCCGCAGAACAGGTGCCAACAAAACCTCCGCCTATGTAAACAATTTTCATATACTGAACTACTTAAAAATATATTGAAAAACCTTAAAGACAGGTCTATACAAAAAAAATAATAAAGGTGGTTCCATACCATTTATTCTCCATGCTCGGTACAGTTCTTTCCAACCTTTCATTCTTTGGTTAATATTTGTAGCACTATATCCTCCCTCGCGCATATAAGTCAAATCTTCGTCCAGATAAAAAAAACTTACTTTATTATTTATTAAGCGAAACATGAGTTCATAATCTGCCGCAATCAAAAAATCGGTGTTAAAATAACCAAATTTTTCAAAATATTCTTTGCGTACAAAAAAACTAGGGTGTGGTGGAATCCAACCATATTTT
>DALYEE010000012.1:0-18089 GCA_031972655.1 Candidatus Magasanikiibacteriota bacterium | reverse complement strand
ACGTGATACGTGATACGTGATACGTGATACGTGATACGTGATACGTGATACGTGATACGTGACTACGAGTCTATCAAAATAGATTTTATTTCTTCACCTACTTCTTCCATCGATAATTTCCCATCAACCAAATGCAACAATCCACATTCTTCGTAGAAATCATGCAAAGGTTTGATGAGCCCACTACCTTGTTCAGCAATCCTATTTTTTATCACATGTTCATCATCATCTTCACGTACTATTAATTTTCCACTGCAATCCAAACATTTTTCCGGAATAGTTTTGGTTTCTGGGCTTGGGTATACCTTGTGGCAATTTTCACAAATTTTTCTTTTTGCCAAACGCTGCAATGCCTCATCATCATCGATGTGAATTTCTACTACCAATACTTCGTGAGTAATATTCCTCTCTGCAAAATACTCTTGGTAACCGATTGCTTGCTCAACATTGCGAATCGCTCCATCCAAAACAACACCTTGGCCATTTTTTAGGCATTCATCGATTTCTTCAAAAGCCAAACGAAAGATGAGCCAATCTGGGACCAAATATCCTTCTTTCATTGCCTCAAGAGCAACCTTATCTTCTGGTTTGATGTTATCACTCTTTGCCAAAGCCCTCAAAGATTCTCCGGTGGAAATGTGGGCGTAGCCGTAGTTTTTTACAATATTTTTGGCCTGTGTCCCCTTACCAGAACCTGGTGCTCCTAAAAAAATGATGATTTTCTTCATAGAAATTAAAGGCCTGCCCAAATCAGGCAGGTTTGTAGTAAATTTACTCGGATTATAGCGCGTTTTGGCCTACTTGGCAAGGTTTGACATCCTCCAAGTTTTTGGCTATAATTATTTGTTTTATTACCCCTTATCTTAAGACAATCCAAATGAATGTCTTGCGCCTAGTGGGAGAATATTTGTTTTTGCTTGTTGATATATCAATCAACCGTCAACAAAAAAAGCGGGAAAGAAAAAAGAAATGGAAACAAGACCGGAAAAAGACCCCCGACCCAAGCAGTTCGGAGAGGGTGTAGACATCCTGGCCGAACTCAACGTTGGCCAAGAACTGACCGGGCTGGTGAGCTACGTGGACACCTGCAAGGGCGTTTACATAGACATCGGCCTCAACTGGAAGGGGCAGGGCGGGTTCCGCCAGCGGGTCTTGATCCCGCTTGCGGCAATCCCCCGCTTCACCTCTGTCCGCATTGGGCAGACGGTGAAGGTGCGGGTGGTTGGTCTCGACCACGCCACCTATGAGGTACGGCTCGACCTCGTCGAGCCACGGTTCGTACACTTTAACATCGGTTGATCTTCCGAGGATGCTGCTTGCCCACAGACCCATCTCCCACTATCAGTGGCAGTAGCATCCTCGCAATTCCTGTGTATACAAAATTTGCAGACACAGGAATTTTTTTTCTTGAGCATTCCAAGTTTGACAGATCGAACATCTTTTTGTAAGATACGGTGCTCTTTCAAAAATCCAAAGGAGGATTTATGTCTCAAGATGTTCAAAAAAGTTTACTAATTACTGGACCAGCAAATATCATTGGTCATATTCAGGCTCTTGTAGGATCTTATATCGACGGGGGTTATGCTGTTGTAGTTAAGGTAGTGGAGCCCCCAAATCAGAACAACGGACTTACCCTTGAATGGAAAAAATTAAGACCAAACATAGAAATTCAAGGAATAGTCGATAGGGTTGGTCTTGATGGCATCTGGGTGTTCGTTGGTCTTCCTGATAACCCAACTTTTTTCGTTTCTATTCCTGATCAAAATCAAAGAAGAACACTCTCTGCAAAAACACTTATAAAGTTAAAGGTGATCAGCTTTGATCGAGGAGAAAAAGCTCTGAATATGAGATTTTTATCAAGATTAAATTAAATGCCGAGACAAAAATTTTACCCGTCGTTCATCCCGACGGCTTTTTTATTTGCAAAATAACGTATAATTCTGGTAGTGTGGTCTTAACAATTTGGTAGCAACCTAACGTTGCACTTAGCACTACCAAAAAGGAGGAACCAATGGCCAATCAACCTAACGAGAGAATAACTATCTTCATAGTGGGTGTTCAAAAAGGTATTGATGATTTTGTATTAGTTTTGCAAACATTAAAAACTCTTCAACAAGATAGTGATCCAACGGATCAACACAAACAACGCCATTTTACATTTACAATCCACCCTATTCCAATAGAAAATATTTCACAGATAACTACAGTGGCTTTTACAGTAAGACCTGGCCAAGCAGCGCTTCAAATATCCGGAACCATTGAGGATTTAAGAACTGTTGAAGCGTGTGCCGTAGTATTTAACCAAAACAAAAAGAGTGGACAGCTCCAAATTTTAAAGGAACGCTCAGAGCCCGCGGAAACACCACCCCCACTAAACCCAGGAATAGAATCTATAACCGATATTAAACCCAACATGCGACTTAATGGAGTTATGGTGCGGATAGAAACCAGAAACAAAATTTTGGGCGCGGTGGTAGATATTGGTTTAATTGACAGCGTATTTATACCGTTTGCTCATGCTAAAGACGCACAGATAACCGTTCCAGGCCACATTGTTACTATCCAAGTGAGGCGCGTTATTTTATTGGAAGTAGACGCCTTTCTACGGACCACACGATCGCCAAAATAATCTCAATTATCGGAAAAAGTCTGGTACACTTTTTCCGCAATATCTCTATGTATTTTCGTGTACATAGAGAAGTTGCTGCAAAATACTTTCATATTTAATGATTATGACCTAATAAAAAATCCCGATATTTTCGGGATTTTTTATTTATTTGATGATGTCTAGTATTTAATATTTTTTAACAACTACAGGCGGGATGATCCATGTATATTATAGAATTACACCCTATCGTACTCATGCATGGTAATCTGCGCATCGATCTGTTTGGCAGTTTCAATCGCTACCGCTACCACAATCAAAAGACTCGTACCGCCAATTCTCAAATTTTGGCTACCAGAAGCTCCTTGAACCAAGAAAGGTAGAACAGCGATAATACCAAGAAATAATGCCCCAATGAGGTTGATTTTATTTGTAGTTTGACTCAAATACTTTTCAGTTTCCGCACCTGGGCGAATACCAGGGATAAAACCACCTTGTTTTTGCAAATTCTCGGCCACTTTTTGAGGATGGAATATCACCGCAGTATAAAAGTAAGTGAAGCCGAAAATCAAAATGAAGTATAGGGTGTTGTAAAAGATTTGGTTATTTTGGAATAAATTAATAGTAAACTGAGCAGCGTTTGCTAACCAAGCACTTTTTGCTTGCACAAAAAACTGCGAAATAACCACTGGCAAAGTCACTAAAGACACTGCAAAGATAATTGGAATAACTCCAGCCATATTTACACGCAAAGGCAAATGAGTGCTGTTGCCACCATAAGACTTGGTACCATGAACTTGCTTAGCATAGTGGACTGGAATATTTCTTTGTCCTTCATTGATAAATACCACCCCAACAACGGTAACGAGCGCGATCACACCAAAAAGAATAAACATCCCTAAATCAGATGGATCATAGTTGATAAAAGCATTTCGCAACATTCCAGGGAGCGATGCTACGATACCCGCAAAGATAAGCAGTGACACACCGTTACCTACTTTTTGTTCAGAAATCAACTCACCAATCCACATCAAGAACATTGTTCCCGCAGTAACTGTTAGCATGATGATCACAAGTTTTAAAGCTGTTAAGTTCATCAAAATATTACCACTTCTGTTTAAAAATTGAATCATTGCAAAAGATTGTAAAAATGCTAGAGGCACTGTAAGCCATCTTGTATACATGTTAATTTTTTGCTGACCACTTTCACCTTCTTTACTCATTTCCTCCAAACGAGGCACGATCATGGTCAAAAGCTGAAGGATAATTGAAGCGGTAATATAAGGCCCCACCCCAAGCATGATAATCGAAAAATTCTGGATACTTCCACCAGAAAATAGATTCATGAGACCCAAAAGTTGGTTGCCTTCAAGTGAAGCACGAAGATTTTGAACATTTACTCCTGGAATAGGAATATGTGCAATCAAGCGATAAACCACAAGCAAACCTACAACAAAAAGGATTTTATTGCGGATTTCTTTAACACCCCATACTTGTTGAATTTTGTTCCACATATGTTAAGAAATTACAGTGTACTTGTTTTATCAAAAAATCGAGAACTAAATTTATTTGATCTCGCCACCAAGAGCTTTGATTTTTTCCGCTGCACCCTTAGAACAAGGGATTCCAGAGATAGTAATTTTTTTAGTCAATTCACCAGAGTTCAACACTTTAGCTGCTTTATCACTAGCGTGAATGAGTTTTTTTTCTTTTAAGGAAGCTAAATCCACAACATCGCCATTGTTATAAGCTTTATCAAGCATGTTCAAATAAACCTCAGCAGGCTTATCATGGATACTTCTAAAACCTTTTAATTTTGGAGTAGCTTGTAGTTGGAATTTAAAACCAAGGCGTTTAAGACCTCTGCTTCCGCCGGAGCGAGCAGTTTGTCCTTTACCACCACGAGTAGATGAAGTTCCATGACCAGATGCGTTTCCACGACCAATTTTTTTGGTTTTTCGTCTCGATCCGTAAGCAGATTTTATTGTATGAGATTGCAGCATAGCCACATTAGTTAGAATTTACTTTAGCTTTCGTAGGTTTTACTTTAGCAGCAGATTTTTCTTCTCTCTTTTCTTCTTCTGTCAAAATCTCCTCTGGAACAATTTGAGCTTCTTTCACATCACTAGGAGCAAGCTGTCTCGCACCTTTAAAACTCTTTAAAGCCTCAAATGTTGCCTTTACCGTCATGATTTTGTTTTTTGTTTTACCCAAATTTTTACAAGAAACATTCGGTACTCCTGCCATATCAAGTACTACACGTACCGCTCCACCCGCAATAATACCAGAACCTTTTGGAGCTGGTTTAAGCATTACCAAAGCGGATTTGAATTTTTTAACTACGCGATGAGGAATTGTTTCGTGTACTAAAGGAATTTTGATAATGTTTTTCTTGGCCTGGTGTACAGCTTTTTCTACCGCAATTTGCACATCACTACCTTTGGCAACTCCATAACCAACTTTTCCTTTGCGATCACCGAGAATTACACAAATACGAAAACTCATTTGTTTACCACCCTCAGTAACACGCGTAACGCGAGCCATGTCTAAAATATATTGCTCGAACTCTTGACGCTCACCTGATCTGTTACCTTTTTTGAAATCAACTTTACTCATAAAGCATTCACAAGATTAAAATTGTAAGCCGCCCTCGCGAGCACCATCAGCAACTGCAGCAACTCTTCCGTGGTATCGATATCCACCACGATCAAAAACAATCGATTTAATTCCTTTTTCAGCGGCACGCGTTGCCAAAAGCTTACCCGTGAGATATCCCAAAGCAACTTTAGTTGTCTTACCTTCTACGTTTTCAACTTTCTTAATCTCACTGCTTTTTGCAGAACACAAAGTTTTTCCAGAAGAATCATCGATAAGCTGAACTGCAATACTGCGCAAACCTCTAAAAACAGACAGGCGAGGAGTAGTCGAAGTACCTTTTACAACTTTTCGAATTCTATTATGGCGTAAAAGACGCAGATGATTTTTACTTTTTAAAATTCTTTTCATAATAATGTTAAACCTTAAGCCGCAGTTTTGGCTGCAGTTTTACCAGCCTTACGACGAATAATTTCGTCTACATATTTAATACCTTTTCCTTTATAAGGTTCTGGTTTACGTACTTTACGAATCTGAGCGGCAGTCTCACCAACAATTTCTTTATTAATACCTTCAACAGAAATAATATTTTTTTCTACAGAAAAAGAAATTCCTTGTGGTGGAGTTATTTCAACCGGGTGAGAAAATCCAACCTCAAGTTGGAGATTGGCGCCCTTAACAGTAGCCTTATAACCGACACCATTAATTTCTAATTGCTTTTTAAATCCAACCGTTACACCTTGTAACATGTTTTTCATCAAACTTCCGAATGTTCCCCATAGAGCACGATCTTTTTTGGTATTTTCATTTACCACTTTAACAACCAAACCATCTGGTGTTTCAACAATAGAAACACGAGGATGAATTTTTTGAACAATTTTTCCTTTCGGTCCAGTAACCAAAACTTCGTTGTTTTTTATTTCAACTTTTACTCCAGCAGGGATTGAAAGTATTTTCTTACCAATACGTGACATACAATAGATGTTAGAAAAAGATACTAGACATTATTAATTAGTATACTTCACAAATAAGCTCTCCGCCAACTTCCGCTTTTCTTGCTTCAGCATCACTCAGCAAGCCCTGCGGTGTTGACAAAATAGCTACTCCATAACCATTCAAAATCTTTCTTACCTTATCTTTTTTAATATACAAACGTGATCCAGGACTACTTAGACGTTTGATATGTTGAATTACCGGTTCGCCATTATCATATTTAAGGGTAATCACAATACAAGGATGACGATCCTCTTTCATTTCAGCTTTTCCTAAATAACCTTCACGAACCAAAATAGTAGCGATTGCCATTTTAATTTTTGAAAATGGAACAACAACCTCTTTTTTATGAACCATAGAGGCGTTACGTATTCTTGTTAACATGTCAGCAATTGGATCGGTCATCATAGCTTTATAGCTTTAAAATAGTTTAGCGTTTTATGTTATTAAATAATCAGTATACTACCAACTTGATTTTCGGATACCAGGAATTTTTGCATCATTAGCATATTCACGGAAACAGATGCGGCACAATCGGAACTTTCGCATAAACCCATGTCTGCGTCCACAATTCCAACAACGATTTACAATTCGAGTTGAAAACTTTGGTTTACGTAATGATTTTTGTATTTGTCCTTGAGTAGCCATAGATTATTTAGTAAACGGAAATCCTAAATTTGTTAATAGGGCTTTGCCTTCTTTTTTACTTTTTGCAGTTGTGGCAAAAATCAATTGCAATCCATGTACTTTTTCTAATTCTTCCATTTTTACTTCAGGAAAAGCAACATTCTCTTTAAAACCCATAGTGTAATTTCCTTGTTTATCAAATCCGTTCTCAGAAACACCATGAAAATCGCGCACACGAGGCAATGTAACAGTTAGTAATTTCTCCAAAAAATGATACATTCTTGGACCACGCATAGTTACTTTTACACCAATTTCCATTCCTTCACGAATTTTGAAGTTAGAAATTGATTTTTTTGCTTTGGTACGAACTGGTTTTTGACCAGAAATGCGAGTTAATACTTTCTCAACATTTTCAATATAATGAGGTTCTTTAACAAAACGACCAATACCTACATTTATAACAATTTTGGTTATCTTGGGTACTTTATACATATTTGAATAACCCAAATCTGCCATAATTTTAGGCACTAATTCTTTTTTGTATTTTTGGTAAAATTGAGAACTCTGCATACGATAAATTAATCAATAAAATTCTGACACTTTCGACACCATCTTTTTTTCTTATCACCATCCATTTTGTATCCAACACGAATTGCTTTGCTGCATTTTGGGCAGATCACTGCAACTTTGCTAGTATTAATCGGACTAGATAATTCAATAACTTGACCCTTTTCTCCTTGCTTTCGAGTCTTCAAGTGTTTTTTCATGATATTCAACCCTTCAACCACCACTTTAGCATCAGCAGGGAAGGTTTGAATAACCTTACCAGTTTTGGTACGGTCTTTTCCACTTAAAATTTTAACTTGATCGTTAACTTTTATTTTCATATATAATCATTATAATACTTCCGGAGCAAGAGAAATAATTTTTTGAAATCCTTTGTTACGCAACTCTCTAGCAATCGGTCCGAAAATACGTGATCCTTTTGGTTCTTTAGTCTTTCGGTCAATAATTACTGCTGCGTTTTCATCAAATCTGATATATGTCCCATCAATGCGGCGATACTCTTTTCTCTGTCGCACAATCACAGCATGCACCACTTCACTCTTTTTCACCAAACCTCGGGGTGCCGCTTCCTTAATTACGCATGTTATAACATCACCGAGTTGAGCGTATCGTTTTTTATAACCATCCAAAACACGAATGCATTGTAATTTTTTTGCACCTGTGTTATCTGCTACTTTTAACATGCTCCGATGTTGAATCATACGAAAATCTTACTTCTTTAAAACAGAAACTAAACGCCATCTTTTGGTTTTTGACAAAGGTCGGCATTCGGCAAATTGAACCTGATCTCCCTTTTTAGCAACGCCTTCCTCATCATGAACATGATACTTAACACTCACCCGATACGCCTTATTGTATTTCGTGTGCATTTTCATCGTATCAACTTTTGCAACAAATGTTTTATTCATCGCATCTGAAACTACGGTACCAGTAAATTGTCTTTTCGAAATTGTGTTAGTAGTTTTCACCATACAATACTGCGTTTAGTTATGATTTTTTGGTATTTAAAATAGTTAGAATACGAGCAATTGTTGTTTTAAACCCTTTAATATGATGGTTTTGCTTTTGTGGAGCAAATCGATCGTTGTACAACAATTTCTTTTGCTCTTTCAAGAGCTCGTTTAATTCTTTTTCATTTTTTTTATTAAGTTCAGCAAAATCCATATTATTTATTTTTTTCGATAAATCTGGTTTTAACTCCCAGTTTGTAGCCAGCCAACTGCATTGCTTCCTTTGCCAAGACTGGAGTAATACCTACCATTTCAAAAAGCACAGTTCCAGGTTTTACTACGGACACATAGTGATCTGGGGTTCCTTTACCTCCACCCATCGGTACTTCGTTTCCTTTTTTAGTAACCGGTTTGTCAGGGAAAATTCTTACCCACACTTTACCACCTCGTTTAACATAGCGAGTCAAAACTCTACGCACCGCCTCAATTTGACGACTGGTAATCCATCCGTAACTTTCACATTTCAAACCAAAATCACCAAATGCAATATAGTGCGCTCGTGTCGCAACGCCTTTTTGGCGTCGTCTTCCTTTGTGCCATTTGCGATGTTGTACTTTTTTAGGTAGCAGCATAGTAAAACAAACTGATTATTTCTCTTGATTTTTTGAAACTTTTTTAGCACCCTCATTTTCTGTCTCTGGTTGTTTACTGAATTTATCGAAAAATCCAAATGTCTCTCCGCGATAAACCCAAACTTTCACACCAATTTTTCCGTATACGGTCTGCGCTTCACAGAGGGCATAATCTACATGACTTCGCAGGGTAATCAAAGACATTTTTCCAGCACGTAATTTTTCAGTTCTTGCAATTTCTGAACCATTGAGGCGTCCGCTCATACACATCTTTACTCCCTGAGCGCCCGCTGACATTACTTTCAAAATCGACTGCTTCATTACACGTCGAAACGGAATTCTTCGCTCAATCTCTGCAACCGCCCCCTGCGCAATAATAGCAGCAGATAATGCAGGTTGTCGAACAGCCTGGATATTCAATTTAACTTTCGATTTAAACTGTAAAAATTTTCTTTCAATATCTTTTCTCAAAACTTCTATACCCTGGCCACTTCTTCCAATAATTACTCCTGGTTTACCAGCAAGAATAGTGATAGTCACTTCTTTTGAATTTCTTTCAATGCTCACTGCGTCCACTTCGGCTTCCTTTAATTTCTTTTGCAGAAATTCGCGAATGCCAACCTCTTGCTTCATAAACAAAGGCATTTGATCGCGTCTTGCAAACCATCGTGAATCCCAAGGATAAATAACTGGGGTTCTGTAAATTTTTGGATGTACTTTGTGACCCATAGCAGGGGTAAATTAACTTGATTGAAAAATTAATTAACTAGTTTTTTGTTTCCTCTTTTTCACCTTTCAAAACAATGCTGATATGCGAGGTGCGCTCTCTAATCGGAGTAGCGCGACCATGTGCTTTTGGCATCCACCTTTTCAAAACTGGACCACCATCAACAGTGATACTCGCAACCTTCAATGTTTCTTCAGGGATCGAGAAATTATGTTTAGCATTTGCAACCGCAGATTTTAATAGCTTCAACAATGGCTTCGCTGGCTTTTTGTTCAAAATCATCAAGGTAGTTAAAGCTCTTGCAACTTTTCGTCCACGAATCAAATCAGCAACCAGACGAACTTTGCGCGGTCCAATTCTCAAAAAATTTAGTTGTGCGCGTACTTCCTGTATCATATAGCATTTCGTAGATTATTTTATTTTTTAGCTGCAGCTGGGGCAGCTGATTTTGCTGCTTCTTGCTCTTTAGCCATTTTACCACCATGTCTAATAAATTTCTTGGTTGGCGCAAATTCACCCAAACGATGACCCACCATATTCTCTTCAATCAATACTGACAGAAAATCTTTTCCATTGTGCACCGAGAAGGTAACCCCAACCATTTCTGGTGAGATAACACAAGCACGTGACCAAGTTTTGATTGACTGTCTTTTTCCACTTTTTTTCAAATCTTGTACTTTTTTAAGTACACGTGGATCAATGTATGGGCCTTTTTTTAAACTTCTAGACATAACTTAAATTTAACCTTGAGTTTATTTTCTACGTGATTTAATAATTGCTTTATCGCTCCATTTGTTTGGTTTTCTGGTTCTTACACCTCGGGCAGCTTTTCCATAAACAGTTCGAGGACCTCTTTTCTGACCAATCGGAGAGTGACCTTCACCACCACCGTGTGGGTGGTCTACTGGGTTCATATTCTTACCTTTAACAGTTGGCTTGATACCACGATGACGCATGCGTCCGGCTTTACCCCAACGGATCAATCGTCGATCAGCATTTCCAAGCGCACCAATACTCGCAGTACATTCTTTAAGCACAGTTCTAATTTCACCGGATGGTAATTTCAGTTGTACATAATCTCCTTCGATAGCTACCAACTGAGCACTCAAACCGGCCCCACGAACCATTTGTCCTCCTTTTCCAGGAGTTAATTCAATACTGTAGACAAATAAACCGATTGGAATAAATTCCAATGGCATTCTGTTGCCAACTTTAGACTCAATTGCTTTCTTATCAGACACAACCGTGTTTCCAACTACCAATCCTTCTGGAGCAAGTATATAAGCTTTGTCACCATTAGCATATTCTACTAATGCGATTCTGGAGCCACGGTTTGGATCGTATTCAATAGCGGTAACCGTTGCTACATCACCAAAGCGGTGTTGTTTAAAATCAATAATACGATAATATTTTTTTGCACCACCACTTTTGTGACGTACAGTAATAATACCTTGATTATTTCTTCCAGATTTTGGTTGCAGAATTTCAATCAAACTCTTTTCAGGATTCTTTTTGGTGATGTCACTAAAAGTATCTGAACTTGAGTGTCTTCTTCCGCTACTTGTTGGTTTATAAACTTTAATTCCCATACTTCAGTATTAAACAGCTTCGTGTAGCTTAAGGCTACTATTTTTAGCTAAAGTAACAATTGCTTTTTTAAAATCTGATCTGCGACCTGGTGTTCGTCCGAAATTTAGGTTTTTTCCTTGAACATTCATACTGTGGACAGCAATCACGCTCACTCCATACAATTCTTTTATTGCTCTTTTAATTTGGCTTTTGCTAGCTGAACCAGAAACAATAAACACATACTTATTAGCAGCCTCCATGTGAGCGGATTTTTCAGTAACGACTGGTTTTAAAATAACCTGATAATTTGATCCGTTGCTTGCAAAAAGCTTGCTAACAGTTTTCTTTTCTTCAGATACAGTTTCCTTAACCGCTTTTTCTTTTACAGTTTTAGGTGCAGCTTTTTTAGTCTTTGCGGCTGAGGTAGCTTTTGCTTTAGATGTTGCTTTTTTAACAACCGGAGCAGCTTCTGCTGATTCGGCTTTTTCTGTTTTTTTAACAACAACTTCCTTAGCTGGTTCTTTGTTAAGCTGTTCTTCTGTTTTTCGTTTTACCCAACGGTCAAGTAATCCCATACAAATTAATCGTTCAATAATTTTTCTAAGTTCTTAACTCCATCTCTACTTACAACTACTGCTTCTGTGTTCATTAGATCCATCACATTAACATTCGTTGAAATTTCTGTTGAAACTTTTGGAATATTATTTGTCATTCGAATGATTCCAGGACTTAATTTTTCTGTCAAAACAATATATGATTTTTGTTTATTTGGTAATGCTTTCAAAAACTGACTAAATAATTTTGTTTTTGTTTCCGAAAAATCTAGCGCATCAACAACGTAAAACATGTTGTTTTTTACCTTGTCACTCAAGCACATTTTTAGAGCGAGGTGACGAGTTTTTTTGTTGATTTTTGTTTTGTAACTGCGGATAGACAAAGGACCGAATGCTACACCTCCACCTTTCCAAATAGGAGAGCGGATTGAACCATGACGAGCACGTCCAGTTCCTTTTTGTTTCCAAGGTTTTTTACCACCACCATGAACTTCACCCCTATTTTTGGTATCTGCCCAAGGTTCACGT
This sequence comes from Candidatus Magasanikiibacteriota bacterium, assembly GCA_031972655.1. Lineage (GTDB taxonomy): Bacteria > Patescibacteriota > Patescibacteriia > Magasanikbacterales > GWA2-37-8 > DALYEE01. The sequence continues at coordinate 5,742 of DALYEE010000012.1, read as the reverse complement.
TGATTATTGGTTTGAGCCACATAAACTTCATGAACAACAGCTGGTTTAGCTTTAACATTAAAAACTTCATCAGCTAATTCAAGTTCACCTTGTTCTTTTCCTTGTAAATTATATACTTTTACTTTCATATTTTTACTCTGCCTTAGGTGTTTCAATTGTAGATTCAGTCGCAGTATTTTCAGCAACTATGACTTCTTCAGTTTTAGTAGGTTCTACTGATTCAACAGGAGCTTCCTCTATTTGAGGAACATCCGCTTCTTTTTTTTCTTCAGCTTCTGACATAGTACTATTTTCTACCACTGGTGTTTCTTCCAAAATCTTTAGATTTCCGTCAGTGCTAATTAAAAGTAGACCATTAGCTGCGCCCGGAACTGCACCTTTGATAAAAATAATATTTTTTTCTGCATCAATCTCAATAATTTCCAAATTTTTAACCGTTACTCGATCTCCACCCATTCTTCCGGCCATTCTCATTCCCTTGAACACTCTTTGTACTCCACCTGCTCCAATAGAACCAGGCATACGCAAGTTATCTTTGTGACCATGTGAAGCGGGTCCACCACGGAAATGGTGACGTTTAACTACACCAGCAAAACCCTTACCTTTTGAGGTTCCAACGATAGTAACTTTATCTCCCACCTCAAAGGTGTTAACTGAAATAACATCACCTTTTTTAGCAGGAACTTTTTCAGAAAGAGTAAAGCTTTTTAACCAACGAACTGGTTCGAGGCCTTTGAGATGTCCGGCAATTGGTCTAGATAATCTCCATTCCTTTTTTTTGCCGAAACCGATTTGAACTGACTCAAAATTTCCTTTGTCATTTTTTATTGATTTCATTTCTGTAATCTGACAAGGGCCGGCTTCAATTTTTGTTACCGGAACAACTTTTCCATCTTTGGAAAAGATTTGGGTCATGCTAACTTTTTTTCCTAAAATAAATTTCATACTTCTCGCAGGTCAACAACACTTAATAAGGATAATATATAAACGAGAATCTAATTTTTTCCATAAAAAAAACTAGAAGCGACAACATTGATAAAATCAACATTTTTGCTTCCAGCCTTTTCTCAATTCATTTAACAAGCCCTCCGCTTATAATGACTTTGTAGAATGGCTAAGATTTTGGTTTTCAATAATATTTCTCCGGTTATCCATCAACATTCTAAATGTTTTCTTTTTGAGTAAATTTCTCAAAAGATCTTATTTAGTTTATCGATAATAACTTATTTTTAATTTTCAATACTTTACCTTAAATAATTTGCCTTGTCAATAGGCAAATTTCTTTACATCTTGATTTCAATGTCCACTCCAGAAGGTAAGTTTAGCCCCATCAAAGCATCCACACATTTTGGTGATGCATTGATAATATCAATTAACCTTTTGTGGATGCGCATTTCATATTGTTCACGTGCATCTTTGTGCACAAAGGTTGATCGATTTACGGTAAACTTAGTTTTCTCAGTAGGTAGTGGTACTGGCCCAATAACTTTCGCTTCATGACGCTCTGCAGTTTCAACAATAGTTTTAGTTGCTTGGTCAATAATACGATTATCGTATGCGCGAATTTTAATACGAATTCTACTTACTGCTTCTTCTTTCTTTTGAGTTGTCGTAGTTGGTTGTTTAGTAGGCATGTAATCAAGACAAAGAACTTGTCGAATTAATTTATGAAACAAACCCCCCATCATTCCTAAACACAAACTATATTGTGTGAAAAAATGATGGGGGGATGTTACATAAAGTTTTATTTTATAATTTTAGTCACAACTCCCGCCCCTACAGTTCGACCACCCTCACGAATTGCAAAATTCATTTTTTCTTCAAGAGCAACCGGCATGATGAGTTTTACTTTTAGACTTAAAGTATCTCCGGGCATAACCATTTCTACTCCAGCTGGTAACTCGATTTCTCCAGTTACGTCTGTAGTACGAATATAAAATTGTGGTTTATATCCTTTGAAGAATGGGTTATGACGTCCACCTTCTTCTTTGGTCAAAATGTAAACTTCACCTTCAAATTCTGTGTGAGGAGTTACTGAACCAAGTTTGGCAAGAACCATACCACGTTCTACATCTTCTTTTTTGGTTCCACGAAGCAAGATTCCAGCGTTGTCACCAGCTTGACCTTCTTTCAAACTCTTATTGAACATTTCAATACCAGTAACGATAGTTTTGCTTACTTCTTCTTTCAAACCAACGATCGCAACTTCGTCGTTAACATGGATTGCACCACGTTCGATACGACCAGTTACTACTGTTCCACGTCCTTCAATGGAGAACACGTCTTCAACAGGCATTAAAAATGGTTTGTCTACTGCGCGAACTGGATCTGGAATGTACTCATCAACTGCTTTCATAAGATCCAAAATTGGTTTAGCAGCTGCTTCGTCAGTTGGGTTCTCAAGAGCTTTAAGTGAAGATCCGCGAATAACTGGCACTTCGTCTCCAGGGAATTTATACTTCTTTAATAGGTCGCGAACTTCTTCTTCTACCAAGTCTACTAGTTCTTTGTCGCTTACCATATCAACTTTGTTGAGGTAAACAACGATATAAGGTACTCCAACTTGGCGAGCAAGTACGATATGCTCACGAGTTTGAGGCATCGGACCGTCAGCAGCAGAAACAACCAGGATAGCACCATCCATTTGGGCAGCACCAGTGATCATGTTTTTTACATAATCAGCGTGACCAGGACAGTCTACGTGTGCATAGTGTCTTTTTTCTGTTTCGTATTCTACGTGAGCGGTTGAAATGGTAATACCACGATTCTTTGACTCAGGAGCTTTATCAAGCTTGTCAACAGCAGCTGCTGAAGCGTTCATGCCATGAGAAGCAAGAACTTTAAGAATAGCAGCTGTGGTAGTAGTTTTACCGTGGTCAACGTGACCAATAGTACCAATGTTTACGTGTGGCTTTGTTCTTTGAAATTCTCCAGCCATATAGATGATTGAATTTGTGCGGCACTGTATAGCGAGTGGTCGCTTTCAGATTTGTTGTCCAGCCGCGAATGTTTATGTAAAAATTAAATTTGTTTTTAAAAAACCTTGCTTTTTTTAGGATGCTGCCACTTTAGCAAATAAATATCATCTTGACAAGGGCTAAGGATGTGGACAACACGCTATTTTACTCACATTTTATGGTTCAACGGGTTCGAGGTAAAATTTTTCCTCTTCTTCTTCCAAATCATTGAGGTCTTCTTCTGCTTCGGATTCTCTTGTGTTTTCGCCACGCAACCATTCCATATCTTCTTCAAAATTTAGTTTCTGTGACGCGTCTGAAAAGTTTGAAGGCATAGATGATTCTACTGATTTACCTCTTGAAAACATTGAGTTTTCTGCATTTTTTGTTCCGGGAAATGTGTAGTTCGAGGATTCAAAATTACTTATCATTTCATTAAAATCTGCGTGGTTGGCACCTTCCTCATTATAGTCAGACTCGTTTTCTGAACTATCGGTAGCGTTACTAAGCAAATCCTCGTAGTCATTCAACTTCATCAAGACAAAAACATCGTCACTTTCGGAGTCTGCTACTAACAATTTTTCTGATGATTTTCGAATAAGACTAAGTATTCGATTCAATTGACTCGCCTTCATAAAATTGAATAATTTAGAATCAAAAAACCACTGAGAGTATACCACAAAAAACGATTGTGTCAAACCGTATTTTTGTGGTGGTTTTTATTTTGAGATCTGCAATTTTAGAAGAATTTTATTTCGGTTTTTGAGGACTTCTTTGAAAACGAAATGGTTTTTTCGGTGATCTTGATCCTCCGCCGGAACGTGGAGCAAAGCCATGACGGCGCGGAGCAGAAGATTGGCGGTCATGATGAAAAGGAGGAGCAGCACGACGAGGTGGAAGCACCGGAAGGGCTAAGATTGGCAAAGTTTTGCGAATAAGTCGTTCGATACTTTTGATATCAGCTTTTTCTTCTGGGGCAACGAAAGATACGGCTTTTCCCGAGCGACCAGCGCGACCTGTTCGGCCGATGCGGTGTACATAATCTTCGGAGTTATCTGGTAGATCGTAGTTGATTACCAATGTAATAGTGCTTACATCAATACCGCGAGCGGCAATATCTGTGGCTACAAGGATACGGTATTTACCAGATTTAAAACCCGCCAAAGCTTCTTTTCGTTGGGCGAGCGAACGATTGGAGTGTAGTTCTACAGCAGAATGACCCATACTGCGAATACCAGCCGCAATACGTTTGGCACCATGTTTGGTGCGGGAAAAAACCAAAGTAGCTCCATCTGTATCAGCCAAAAGTTTGTCTAAAAGCTGCATTTTGGAATCTTTTGGAATAATGAATATTTCTTGTTCAATTTGTTGAACAGTCGTACCCGCTGGAGCAACCTCAATACGCAAAGGCATTCGCATAAACTGGGCAGTCAATTGAGCGATTTCTGAAGGCATCGTTGCAGAAAACAGCAACATTTGACGTTCCTTTGGAATAGCATTTAGGATTTTTTTGATTTGAGGCATAAACCCAATATCAAACATGCGATCAGCTTCATCGAGAACAACAATTTTGATTTCATTAAGAGAAACGGTCTTTTGATCTACATGGTCTACCAAACGACCAGGGGTGGCAATAATCACATGAGGTCGGTTTCGGAGCTGCTGTAGTTGCAAATGCATGGATGCTCCGCCAATAAGAACTGCGGTACGAATACCCAATCCTCGGCCAACCTTACGCAAAGTTTCATCTACCTGCAAAGCAAGCTCACGAGTAGGAAGCATTACTAATCCCTTGCCTTTATGTAGAGCAATTCGTTGGATGAGTGGTACGCCAAAAGCCAGGGTTTTACCTGTTCCGGTTTGGGCGATTCCCACAATGTCTTTGCCTTCTAAGGCGGAAGGAATGGTTTGGTGTTGAATAGGTGTAGGAGTGGTGAAGCCTAGCTGTTCAAGGAGTGTTAGCAAATTTGAAGCTATCCCTAAGTTACTAAACTGGGGCGGATTCGTAGGATTTGTCATAATTTTGGGCTCGGATTATTCGGGTCAATTTGAGTTAAAGGCTTCTATATATGGAATAGTCTAATCTAAAATGACTAAAAAGTCAATAAAACCACCTCAATACGGTGGTTTTATGTTGGAAATGTTTGGTATTAGTATGAGAACGCACCCTGTTGATACATTTCCGAAATTTCATCTAAACTTAGCGCTTTATTGTAAATTTTAAGCTGACTACTATCACCATCAAAACCAGCATATGGTTGCCCGGCGTAGGACATAGCACCAAGGCGCAGGTACGCTTCTGCCCCTTTGCCAAAAATTGAGGTGTCTGTTGGGGCGATACCAACCAACATATCATTAAAATAAAGTGAGACTGTACTGCCGTCATCGGTAATGACGATTTGTGACCATTCGTCTTGGGGCACAGTGATGGTTGGATCAGCAATGGTAGTATTGGCTATATGCGCATAGAGGGTATAATCGGTATCAATTTTGTTGAGCACAATTCTCCAGCGATCGTAAAAAGATGGGCCGCCACTCACAGGTACATTCCAGCCTTGTTGTCCTTCGCCTGGCTTGATCCATAAAACCATACTGGTAGAGGTAGCAAAATTTACGCCATCATGACCACGCATCAAAATCTGAGAATCGTTACCATTAAAATGAAAGAAGGTATGACCATAATCACTGGCTGTCACTACTTTTTGAGCCACAGCATTGTTGCCACGTCCAGAAAGGTCGAGCACGGAATTAGCAATATCATTTGCCAATCCACTACTGTTGATGT